>JARBTU010000052.1 GCA_029240015.1 Oscillospiraceae bacterium
CGTGAAAAATGCCGTAGGACTTAAAAATTTATATCGGCTGATATCTTACAGTCATCTTAAATATTTTTATAAAAAGCCAAGAATCCCTAAAAGTGAGCTTTTAAAATATAGGGAAGGGCTTATAGTGGGAAGCGCCTGCGAATCGGGTGAGCTTTACAGTGCGATTGCCACGGGAAAAGGTTGGGGGGATCTTTGCAAAATTGCAGAGTTTTACGACTATCTTGAAATCCAACCAATTAAAAACAACGAGTTTATGATCAGGAACGGAATGGTGCCTGATGAAGAAAAACTTCGTGAATTCAACAGAACCATCGTAAAGCTTGGAGAGCGACTCAACAAACCTGTTGTTGCCACTTGCGACGTTCACTTTTTAAATAAAGAGGATTCGATATTCAGGGAAATTTTGATGACAGGCATTAAGTTTAAAGATGCCGTAAACCAGCCTCCTTTGTTTTTGAGAACGACAGATGAAATGCTTCGCGAATTTTCCTATCTTGGAGAAGAAAAAACATTTGAGGTCGTTGTGGAAAATCCAAATAAAATAGCGGATATGGTTGACAGCTCTATAAGGGCGATTCCAAGAGGGACTTATGCACCGAATATTGAAGGTGCAGAAGAGGAACTTCAACAGATTACGTGGGGAAGAGCAAAAGAAATCTATGGGGACCCTTTGCCGGACATCGTGAAAAATCGATTGGACAGAGAACTCACCTCAATTATTAAGCATGGCTTTGCGGTTCTTTATATGATTGCGCAAAAGCTCGTTTATGAGTCGGAGCAGCAAGGATATTTAGTGGGTTCGAGAGGTTCCGTAGGCTCATCGTTTGTAGCTACCATGGCGGGAATCTCAGAGGTTAACCCGTTGCAACCGCACTATTCCTGCCCCAAATGCCGGTACAGCGAGTTTATTGAAGATGGAAGCGTGGGGTCTGGCTTTGACTTGCCGCCGAAAGACTGTCCTGAGTGCGGGACTTTTCTGAACCGTGACGGACATGATATTCCGTTTGAAACTTTTTTGGGTTTTAACGGAGACAAGGCACCTGATATTGACCTTAATTTCTCGGGAGAATGCCAGTCTTACATACATCGATATACCGAGCAGCTTTTTGGTAAAGACCATGTGTTTAAAGCCGGAACAATTTCTACAGTTGCGGAAAAAACAGCTTATGGTTTTGCGCTTAAATATTTGGAAGAGCGGGGTAAAATAGTTCACAAAGCGGAAGAACTCCGACTGGCCACAGGCTGCACGGGCGTTAAAAGGACAACGGGACAGCATCCGGGCGGAATGGTCGTTATCCCTGCTGACTATGAGGTGTATGACTTTACACCGGTGCAGCACCCAGCTGACGATACCTCTTCTGACGTGATTACAACCCATTTTGACTTCCATTCCTTGCATGACACGATACTCAAACTGGACGAGCTGGGACATGATGTTCCGACGTTGTATAAGCACCTTGAAGACTTAACAGGCGTAAAAGTGATGGATGTTTCAATGAGCGACCAAAAGGTTATCAGCCTTTTCACGTCAACCGAGGCGTTGGGCGTAACACCCGAGGAGATTGACAGCAAAACAGGCAGTTTTGCCTTGCCGGAAATGGGTACGGGATTTGTTCGACAGATGCTTGTTGACGCTCAGCCGAAATGTTTTTCGGACCTTTTGCAGATATCGGGACTTTCACACGGAACGGATGTTTGGCTTAACAATGCACAGGATTTGATTAAAAATAATAAGTGTACCATCTCAGAAGTTATTGGTACGCGTGACAGTATTATGACTTATTTGATTTATAAAGGGCTTGACCCGAACATGGCGTTCAAAATCATGGAGATTACCCGTAAAGGAAAGGCACCGAAGCTTTTGACAGAAGAGCATATCAATGCCATGAAAGATTGCAATGTGCCGCAATGGTATATTGACAGTTGTATGAAGATTAAATATATGTTCCCGAAAGCACATGCGGCGGCATATGTTATTGCCGCAATCCGGCTTGGGTGGTACAAAGTTTATTATCCGCTGGAGTTCTATGCCGCTTATTTTACCGTACGTGGCGGGGATTTTGACGCGGAAAGTGCGATCAAGGGAAAAGGAATTGTTAAACTTAAACTGGAAGAACTCAAAGCCAAAGGCAATGAAAGAACGGTGAAAGAGGAAGACAGCTATAATACACTTCTTATTATCAACGAAATGCTATGCAGAGGGTTGGAGTTTCTGCCTGTTGATCTTCACCGTTCGGATGCAATGAAATATCAGGTGGAGGATGGCAAAATCCGATTGCCGTTTGCTTCCCTCAAAGGTTTGGGAGAGGCCGCCGCCATGAACCTGCAGGAAGCGGGGAAAAAAGGAAAGTACATTTCGATGGATGAGGTTCAGACAAGAGCAGGCGTGTCAAAAGCCGTCATAGAGACCATGGAACAGCTTGGGGTTTTGGATGGTTTGCCTAAAACCAGTCAAACTATGTTTGCAGGTTTTTAGCAGAAATGCACCTTGACTTTCTCTTGTCATCATGTTATCATATTAGCGTGGTAAAGTGATAAAGGAGTATTTGACATGAGAAAACATTATAATATTACACCGGAGGGCACACGGGATCTTCTATTTGAGGAATGCGGCGCCCAAAAAAAAGTTGAAAATATATTAAGTGATGTTTTTAAAAACAGGGGGTTCACCGAAGTGATTACCCCTTCGATAGAATTTTTGGATGTATTCAATTTAAAAAGTCATAACTTCCCGAATGAGCAGATGTATAAGCTCGTTGATACAAAAGGGAGAATTATTGTAATGCGTCCTGACTCGACCATGCCGATAGCAAGACTCGTTGCGACAAGGTTGAAAGGGCATCCCTTGCCCATTCGGTTGTTTTATAATCAACCGGTCTTTACACTGAACCAGTCCCTAAACGGACGCAGTGATGAAGTCGTTCAGTCGGGGATAGAAATCATCGGAAGTTCCTCCAAACGTGCAGATCTGGAAGTTATCGCCACCGCCGTAGAGGCTTTGAATTCCTGCAATACGACCGATTTTCGTCTTGAAATCGGACATATTGGGATATTCAACACGTTAGTGGAAGCGCTAGGCGTTGACTATGACGTTGTTGAGGAAATTCGCTGGCTGATAGAAGTTAAGAACTATCCTGCACTGAATGATTTGCTCGACAGCATTGAAGATTCCGATTGTACGGGAATGCTCAAACAGCTGCCTCGTCTCTTTGGAGGAGAAGAAGTTTTTGAAACGGCATCCAAAATGTTTAACAACTCAAAGATAACCGAGATTCTTGAATATCTAAAAACCATCTATCATGCACTGTCTGAATTAGGTTTGCATGAAAAAATTACGGTGGATTTAGGCATCGTCAATAGAGCAGATTATTATACGGGAATGGTCTTTCGTGGATATATTGAAGGTTTTGGAGAGAATGTTTTATCGGGCGGAAGATATGACCATCTGATTTCAGAATTTGGATGTGACCTTGCGGCAACGGGGTTCGGCATTAATGTCGACGCAATTGCACGTGCGTTGTTAAAACAAAAAGTTGATTTCGGAAATAAGATTCCGGATGTTTTGGTTCATGCGGAAAATGGTTACGAAATGAAAGCTCTTTTGTATTGTAAAGATTTGATTAAACAGGGAAAAACAGCTGAAAACAGTGTTTTTGAAGATTTGTCGCAAGCAGAAGCATATGCAAAACAAAAAGGTATCAAACAAATTGACATCATTTCGGAAGATGTGACGTTAAGGATGGTGAAATAGATATGAGACCCATCAGAATTGCTTTAACAAAAGGAAGGCTTGAAAAAGATACCGTTGGGTTGTTTCAAAAGCTGGAGTATGATTGCAGCGAGCTTTTAAACAAAGGAAGAAAGCTTATTTTATCGGTTCCTGACGCGAATCTAGAGGTTGTCTTGGCGAAAGCCGCAGATGTGATCACCTATGTGGAGCATGGCGTTTGTGACTTGGGCGTAGTAGGAAAAGACACCATCATGGAATACGGCGGTTCCTTTTTTGAAGTGACCGATTTGGGATTCGGAAAATGCCAATTCGCTTTGGCAGGAGAAAAAGGCAAGGATTTTTATGAAGGATATTCGGTCAAAACGATTGCAACAAAATATCCAAACGTCACAAGAAGGTTTTTTGAGGGAAAAGGAATGGATATCGAAATTGTGAAGATAGAAGGTTCTGTGGAACTGGCGCCTCTTTTAAAGCTTTCGAATGCCATTGTCGATATTGTGGAAACTGGCTCTACGCTGAAAGAAAACGGTTTGGAAGTATTTGAATATGTTGCGCCGATATCGGCAAGGATGATTGTGAATACAGCCAGCGTCAAGCTAAGAAAACAGGAAATTGAAAGTTTTGTAGAAAAGATTGAAAGCGTTCTGTGATTTATGATAAAGACAGTGGAAAACGGAGGGGGAAGAGCATGCTTACTAAAATAGTTGCAGACGGGAAAAGCGAGAAAGAATTTCTGGAATCCCTAAAAAATCGAAGCGGAGAGGTCGATAAAAAAGTAACCGACATCGTGAGTGATATCATTCAGAATGTAAAGACCCGCGGTGATGAAGCGGTTTTGGAATATACACTGAAGTTTGACGGGAAGATTCCGAGTTCAATTGAGGTTTCAAGAGAAGAAATTAATGACGCATTATCCAGTGCGGATGAGGAATTTGTAAACGCACTTTTAAATGCGCAGGAGAATATAGCGGATTTTCACAACCGACAAAAACAGCAAAGCTTTGTGAATCCGATGGAAAACGGCGTCATGATGGGTCAAAGAATCCGCGGATTGAACCGTGTCGGAATCTATGTTCCGGGAGGAACAGCGGCGTACCCGAGTTCCGTTTTGATGAATGCAATCCCAGCTAAAATCGCAGGAGTCAAAGAGATTATAATGGTCACCCCTCCTACCAAAGAGGGGAAAGCCAACCCTGATATTCTTGTGGCTGCCGCGATTTGCGGTGTAGACAGAGTGTTTTTGTTAGGCGGGGCACAGGCGGTTGCGGCTTTGGCTTATGGAACATATACCGTACCGAAAGTCGACAAAATCGTAGGGCCGGGGAACATCTTTGTTGCAACCGCTAAGAAGCTTTTGTTCGGCGTGGTGGATATTGACATGATAGCAGGGCCGAGCGAGATTCTGGTTCTTGCGGACGAAACAGCGAATCCGAAATATATCGCGGCGGACTTGATGTCCCAAGCGGAGCACGACGTGTTGGCAAGTTCTATTCTTGTTACAACTTGCGAACAAATTGCGGACGAAACCATTAAGGAATTAAAAATTCAGTCTGAAACACTTTCAAGAAAAGAAATTATCCAAAAATCGCTGACCGATTTTGGTGCGATTATCGTGTGTGATTCTACGGCTCGCGCAGTTGATTTGGCAAACGAGCTTGCGCCGGAGCATCTTGAAGTGATGTTAGAGAATCCGTTGGAATATCTGGGGAGACTGGACAATGCAGGCTCCATCTTTTTAGGACAGTATGCGCCCGAACCGTTGGGAGATTATTATGCGGGACCAAACCACGTCTTGCCAACCAGCGGAACAGCACGGTTCTTTTCTCCGCTTTCGGTGGATAGCTTTATTAAAAAAACAAGCTATATTTATTATACAGAAGACGCACTAAGAGAGGCTCATGACGATATTGTTACCATAGCCGAGCGGGAAGGGCTGACGGCGCACGCCAATTCTATTAAAATCAGATTTTAAGAGGGGGATACAAAAATGAGTTATACTTTGGCTGATAAGTTAAAAGATTTGACCCCTTACGATCCTATTACAGGTGAATATGAGATAAGACTTGATGCAAATGAATCTTTTTTGCCACCAAGCCCGAAAATGATGGAGGATATCCATAATAAAATTAAGCAGCAGAAGTTCAATCGGTATCCTGATCCATATGCGAAAGAACTCTGCAAAAAATTTGGGGATTTTTATGGTGTAAACAGTGAACTGGTTACAGCAGGGAACGGTTCAGATGAACTCATATCTGTCATTATCGGATCATTCTTGCAAAAAGGGAGCAAGATTCTGACCTTTAGTCCCGATTTTTCAATGTATGCGTTTTATGGAAGTATTTTTGAAAATCTTATCACGACTTTGCCTAAGAATGAGGAACTTCAGATTGATGTTGATCAGGCAATTGAATATATTCGTTCTAACAACGATGTAGGTCTCGTGATATTTTCAAATCCATGCAACCCAACCTCACAGGGGCTTGAGGCGAAAGACGTTAAAAGAATCATTCACTCCACCGATGCACTTGTTGTATTAGACGAAGCGTACATGGATTTTGATGACCAAAGCCTGCTTTCTGAGGTAGAAAAGTACGATAATCTCATTGTATTAAAGACTTGCTCCAAAGCGTTGGGTATGGCAGGGATCAGATTGGGTTTTGCGGTTTGTAACCACAAACTTACACAGGCACTCAGAAGTGCTAAATCGCCGTATAATGTCAACAGTATTACCCAAGCGATTGGGGAAGTGGTCTTAAGTCATCAGGACGAAATCCGCGATGGAATCAAACAAATTATTTTATCACGGGATAATCTTTATGAAAAGATTGTTTTTTTAAATGAAAAGGCAAACGTGTTTGAGCGGATTTATAAGCCTAAGACGAATTTTGTTTTTATTAAAACCAAAAGAGCAAAAGAGTTTTATGAAGAACTGTTAAAAAAATCAATAGCGGTACGTTATATGGGTGACTATTTAAGAATTACTGCAGGAAGCCAAGCGGAAAATCAGTGTTTAGTGGATACAATGGACGAAATTGCGGGGAGGGTTTAACCGATGAGAACAGCGGAAATCTCAAGAACCACAAAAGAAACCGATATCAACATTCGGCTCAATCTGGATGGCAACGGGATGACAGACATTAAAACGGGCGTTGGATTTTTTGACCATATGCTGACGGCGTTGGCGGTTCATGCCGGATTTGATTTAACGGTTCATGTGATGGGTGATTTGGAAGTGGATTGCCACCATACGATTGAAGATACCGGAATCGTTTTGGGTCAAGTGTTTTTAAAAGCGATTGGGGATAAAATTGGAATCAATCGCTATGGCTCTGCATTCATTCCGATGGATGAATCGCTGGGATTTTGCTGTTTGGATATCAGTGCAAGACCGTTTTTAGTGTTTGACGCACTGTTTGAGAGCTATAAAATAGGGGACTATGAGACCCAAATGACCGAAGAATTTTTTAGAGCTTTTGCGTTCAATGGTGGTATAACGCTTCACGCGAAGATAGAGTATGGCTCTAATGACCACCACAAGTGTGAAGCGTTATATAAGGCGCTTGCACACGCGCTAAAACAGGCGATAAAGGTGAATTCGGACACACTTCTATCCACAAAGGGAGTTCTATAAAAAGAGGGTATTTTAAAATGATAGCGATAATTGATTACGGAGCAGGGAACCTCTTCAGCGTTAAAAATGCGCTTGATTATATTGGAGAGCAAAACACTTTTACCAAAGATTCCAAAGTGATAGAGCAAGCGGACGGACTGATTTTACCAGGAGTCGGCGCGTTCCCCGATGCGATGCAGATGCTGCACGATACGGGGCTTGTGGATGTCATCAAACAACAGGCACAAGAAAAACCGTTCCTAGGGATTTGTTTAGGGATGCAGATGCTTTTTGAAACAGGTTCTGAGTTCCAAAATACCGAAGGACTGGGGTTGATTCCCGGAAGTGTGGACTTGATGAAGACATCCTTAAAAATCCCTCACATGGGTTGGAATGAGCTTGTTATCAATAAAAAAAGCGAGCTTTTGGAAGGGCTAAATAACGGAGATTTTGTTTATTTCGTGCATTCCTTCATGGCTTACACAGAAGATGAAAACATCAGCGCATATTGTGAATACGACGGTAAAGTGACCGCCGTTGTGGAAAAGGGAAGAATCTTCGGAACACAGTTCCATCCTGAAAAGAGCGGAGAAACAGGACTAAAAATACTCAAAAACTTTTGTGGACTTACAAAACAATAAAAGCAGGTGACACGACGATGATTATACTTCCGGCAATTGACATCAAAGACGGGAACTGTGTCCGTCTTTATAAAGGCGATTTTGATACCGTAGAGAAGGTGGCGAATGACCCACTTGAAACAGCGCTCGGTTTCCAAAACAGCGGAGCGAAATATCTTCACATGGTGGATTTGGATGGAGCAAAAGATGCAAAGCTTGTCAACCGCGATATTTTTACGGATATTGCAAAGAAAACCAACTTGAAAATTGAAATCGGCGGGGGGATCCGTTCTCTTGATGCGATTGAATACTACCTTTCCCATGGGTTGTACCGTGCTATACTGGGCTCGGTCGCCGTTAAAAATCCTGAGTTTGTCAAGACAGCAGTAAAAGAGTACGGAAACAGGATTGTCGTTGGAATTGATGCCAAAAACGGGATGGTCGCTTCCGAAGGATGGCTGGATGTTGGTAAGGTGGACTACATCGAACTGGCAAAAAGAATGTGTGATGTGGGCGTGCGTTATATCGTTTTTACCGACATTTCCAAAGATGGCACGTTGGAAGGGCCCAACCTCGAGCAACTTTCTGCTATCAACCAAGCCACAAACTGCAATATCATCGCAAGCGGCGGGATCAGTGGTATTAAAGATATTAAAGCGTTGACGAAGCTTGGGGTGTACGGGACGATTTGCGGAAAATCGTTATACAAAGGAACGCTTGATTTAAAACAGGCAATTGAATTATCAGGACAACAGGACTGATTATTGGAGGAAGCTATGCTTGCTAAAAGAATAATCCCTTGCCTTGATGTGAGGGATGGGAAAGTTGTAAAAGGTATTAATTTTGTGGGAATCAAAGAAGTCGGGGACCCTGTTGAATGTGCAAAGATGTATGATGAACAGGGCGCTGACGAAATCGTTTTTCTGGATATTACCGCAACGCATGAGGGCAGGGGAACGATGGTGGATGTGGTGAGAAAAACCGCCCAAGAGGTCTTTGTTCCACTGACCGTTGGCGGTGGAATATCTACGATAGAGGATATGAAGAATCTTTTAAGAGCGGGTGCAGATAAAGT
>JARBTU010000053.1 GCA_029240015.1 Oscillospiraceae bacterium
AAAAAAGACATTAATTAAATGTAAAATGGATAAATAATTGGAGATTAACGGTAAAACCTAGTGATGAGAGGTGATATCATGTCCTATATTAATCCAAAAATCAAGGCTCAATTTGAAACTTTACCGATTGATTTAAAAAATGCCATTTTGGAACAGAACGTTCAGCTAAATACGATGAATGATCTGATAAAGTGCCTTGAATCTATTGCAACAGAAGGCTAAGTGTTGTAAATCCTCCTGTTAAACAATAAGAATCCACCGACTTAAAGTCGGTGGATTCTTATTGTTTATTTAGAGTAATCAACAATCAATTGGCAATTATTTAATCATGGAAGCAACTTCATCCGCAAAGTTGTCGGATTTCTTTTCAAGTCCTTCGCCTTTTTCAAAACGAACATATGAAAGAATTGTAATCTTGCCGCCCAATGTTTTTGCTGTTTCTTCTGTATATTTTGAAACAGAAGTATTTCCATCTTTAATAAAGGCTTGGTCAACTAAGCAAACTTCTTTATAGAATTTGCCGATTCTTCCCTCAACCATTTTTTGAATAACCTGAGCCGGTTTGTTCTTGCTTTTTTCATCATTGGCAATTTGAGCCATAAGGATTTCTTTTTCCTTCTCAACTTCTTCAGCCGGAACAGCATCGCTGTTTAGATAAAGCGGGTTCATTGCAGCAACTTGCATTGCAACATCTTTCCCGTAAGCTTTAAATTCTTCCTTATCAGCCAAATCAGTATCGAATTTAACCAATACGCCAATTCTTCCTCCGCCATGAACGTAAGCGGCTGTTACGCCTTCAATGCGCTCAAAACGACGAACTTTAATATTTTCTCCAATGGTAAGAATCTTGTCACGAAGCAAATCTTCAACTGTCATATCGGTTCCGCTTGCTTTGCTTGCCATTAAAGCATCAATATCAGCCGGATTTTGTTCAACTACTGTAGCAGCAATGGTGTTCACGAACTCAATAAATGTTTCATTTTTCGCCACAAAGTCTGTTTCAGAGTTTACTTCAACAACGACACCAACATTTTTTGCTTCGTCTACTTTGGCAACAACCAATCCTTCGGCAGCAATTCTTCCCGCTTTTTTGGTAGCAGCGGCAAGACCTTTTTCACGAAGTATTTCTACAGCTTTGTCCATATCGCCATCCGCATCGGTCAAAGCATTTTTACAATCCATCATTCCACATGAGGTTCTCTCACGAAGAGCCTGTACGTCTTTTGCACTAAATGCAGCCATCTTAATATCCTCCTAAATTACAAGTTTTAATATATAAACTATCCAGTAAATTCTCTTTGCAAAAACCCCATACTATAGAAATATGGGGTTTTAAACTGTTTAATCATTCACAAAAATTATTCAGCAACCGCTTCTGCTACAGTTGTTTCTTCTGTATTTTTAGATTCAGAGGCAACCTCTTCAATCTGTTCACCTTGTCTTGCTTCCAAAACAGCGTTTGCCATAGCACCGGCAATTAGCTTAACCGCTCTGATTGCATCGTCGTTTCCAGGAATCACATAGTCGATTTCGTCCGGATCACAGTTTGTATCAACAATTGCAACAATTGGAATCCCAAGGTTCTTCGCTTCTGCAACAGCAATCTTTTCTTTTCGTGGGTCAACAATAAACAATGCGCCCGGAAGACGGTTCATGTTCTTAATACCGCCTAAGAATTTCTCTAATTTTTCGATTTGAAGGTTAAGTTTGATAACTTCTTTTTTTGGTAGAAGATCGAAAGTCCCGTCTTCTTCCATCTTGCGAAGCTGTGCCAAACGATCGATTCTTCTACGAATCGTTTTAAAGTTTGTCATCATTCCGCCAAGCCAACGTGCATTTACATAATGCATGCCGCAACGCTCTGCTTCTTCTCTCACAGAATCGCCTGCTTGTTTTTTTGTTCCTACGAAAAGAACAGAATCACCGTTTGCCGCAACGTCACGAACAAACATGTATGCTTCTTCGAGTTTCTTTACTGTTTTTTGTAGGTCGATGATGTAGATACCGTTTCTTTCTGTGAAAATGTATCTCGCCATTTTTGGGTTCCATCTTCTTGTTTGGTGACCAAAATGAACACCTGCTTCAAGAAGTTGTTTCATTGATACTACGCCCATGGTAGTTACCTCCTGTTTTTGGTTTATATTTTTCCTCCGCATATGTTAACGTGTTAGGCGACCAAAACCCAGCCTGCGGCTTGTTTTAGCACCGTGCCAACACAACATACACGTGTGTACTGCCATAATATTTTAACACAATCCTTCTTGATATGCAAGCATTTTTTACAAAATTAATCCTTTTTTCTCGCATAGGCAAAATGAATAATCTTATTAGATGGCTGATATTGCATTCCGTTGGTCGACAAGCTGGTCGTAAAATATTCTGTCTGAAAATACATCGGAATAAAAACCGCATCATTTATGATAGTTTCTTCTGCTTGTTTATAAGATTGAGCAGTTTTTTCAAGACTTTCTTTTTGGGAAGCCTGAGATAAAATTCCGTCCAGCGTTGTTGACTTATATCCGAAATAATTGTTTCTTGAAGATGCAGAAAATTGGGATAAAACCGACTCAGGACTGTTAAAATCTGCCGAAATAGGAGCAATCGCACAATCAAAGTCTTTTTGCTCAATTCTTTTTTGATATTCTTCCGGTTCAAGGCTTTCCACCGCTAAAAACACCCCAAGTTCCTTCTGCCATTTCTGGGAGATATAGGAGAACATGTCCACATGGGGAAGATCGTTCGGGATAATTATTTTGGTATCTGAAAGAGTATTAATTGACAACTTGGACTTCGCCTGATTAAAATATTCCTTTGCTTTCTTCACATTATATTCAGGCATGACGTTTTGCCCCGCATATTCTCGGTAAGAAGCATCAAGCATGGTAATGCTCGGCGGAACAATAGACTGTGCTGGAACAAAATATTCCGGCACGACTTTTGTATAGGAGGAACGGTCAAAGCATGTTAGCAATGCCCTTCTTAAATCTTCATTTTTAAAATATTGATTCTTGATATTAAACAAAATACCCCACGTCGTATTCTGAAAACTGTCAATATTATATCCTTTGTCTTTGAGCTTATCATACTCACTATTGCTGAAAATCAATGCATCCGATTGTTTTTTGAGAAATCTGTCCTGTGATTTTTTCTTATCCGCCTCAATGATAAAGCTAACTCCCGAGGCTATGGCCGGTTTCGCTGACTTGTACTCTTTGTTCTTTCGAAGAGCCAAATAGTCATCATGCGCCCAGGATTTCAAATAGAAAGGACCGTTAGACAATACTTTATCCGCCTCAAGTCCATACTTTCCTTTTGTTTCGTTGAAAAATTTTTCGTTACATGGCATAGCCCCCGCTGTGGTCAAAAGCTGTGGGAGCATAGAATTTTTATACTCCAGCTCAATAATAAGCTTGTAATTCCCATCAGCTTTGACGCCAATATTTTTTACATAATCTCTCTGTTCATGAATTGCTTTAGAATTTTTAATGCAATAAAAATTAGCTGCAGTTTGGGACTCTGTTTGATAATAAAAAAGCCTCTTAAATCCAAAAACAAAATCATTGGCTGTGACCGACTCCCCGTTTTCCCATTTTGCATCCTGACGAAGATTGAATTCGTACCGAAGCCCGTCTTTAGACACCGTATAGTCTATTGCGACCCCTTCGGTCAGTTTTCCTTCTTCGTTGACTCTTAAAAGACCTTCCATCGTGTTTTCAATAACAAGCTGAGAGGCATAATCCAAAGCAAGCTGAGGGTCAAGGTTGGACGGGTCGGACGTAATATCATATTTAAAAAGCTTGTCGGCAGTTTTGTCTGAACAGCCTGACAAAGGCACTAACATCATTATAACAAGTATCAAACAAATAATTCTTTTCGGCAACTTGACTCCCTCCATAAAAATATACATTTTACTACCTTTTTCGTTGTAATTCTAACATTTTTAACTTTCTTTTACAAGTTAAACGCTAAAATGTTTCCATTTTTTCATATTTTGTTTGGATTTTCAAATCTTCAGCAGACCTTTATCGAGCATGGACTGCGTCGCACACAAAATTCCGATCTTGCCTGTGTTATAAGTAATTCCGCCTTGAAGCCATACGGCGTACGGCTCACGTAACGGTGCATCTGCCGAAAGCTCAATGGAAGCTCCCATAGTGAAAGTCCCTGCCGCCATGATGACTTTGCTGTCATACCCGGGCATGTCCCACGGCTCGGGAGCAACAAAAGAATCCACAGGAGAGCCTTTTTGGATTCCCTCACAAAATGCAACCAATTTTTGCGCGTCACCCAGCTTAATTGCGGCTATGATATCGGTCCGTGTTTCATCATATCTTGGAAAAACTTCAAAGCCCAGTTCATCAAAAAGAGAAAGCGCAAAAACGGAAGTTTTGAGTGCATTTGCCACCACGCTTGGCGCCATAAAGAGCCCCATAAACATCGGTTTGCTTTGATTCAGCGTACAGCCGACTTCTTTGCCCATTCCCACGCAAGTCAATCGATAAGAACATAGGGTTATCAGATCTTTTCTGCCCGCAATATAACCGCCTGTTTCAGCAATTGCTCCGCCGGGGTTTTTGATAAGAGAACCGATGATCAAATCTGCTCCTACCTGTGTCGGTTCTGCTTTTTCCACAAATTCACCGTAACAGTTGTCTATCATAATGATTGCATTCGGTTCTACTGACCTAACAGCGTTAACAATCTCTCCAATTTTTTTAATAGTTAAAGACGGCCGCAAAGAATATCCTCTGGAACGCTGTATGTAAGCCACTTTTGCACCTGTGACAGATTTTTTGACTTGTTCTATATCTACCTGTCCGCTTTGGTTCAAGTCCACTTGGTCATACAAAACACCAAAATCCTTTAGGGAGCCGTTCCCCTCTCCCCGTATACCGATAACTTCTTCAAGCGTATCATACGGCTTTCCTGTCAGGGAAACAAGCTTGTCCCCGCTCCTTAGTACACCAAACAACGCAACAGAGAGTGCATGGGTTCCCGAAACGAAATTGTGCCTTACAAGCGCATCTTCCGCCCTCATTACTTCCGCAAAAACCTTGTCCAACGTTTCTCTTCCAAAATCGTCATAGCCATATCCGGTGCTTCCCTTAAAATGCACTTCGCTAACCTTGCACTTTGAAAATGCCGCTAATACTTTTGCTTCGTTATATGCACAAACTTCTTCAATCCTCTCAAAAGAGCTTTTGCATTTTTCCTCCGCTTTTTGTGACAGTTGCATGAGATTTTGATCTATATTAAAAAAATGGTTCAACATTATTTTCCGTTTTTCCTTTCCGTCAGCTTCTTTGAAGTTCGTACCAATAAACATATTTTTGGTACCCCAGTTTTTGATAAAAAGCATCGCTTTGGTCATTTCGGCTGTAAATAACACTGTTTTTAGAAGTTATCCTGTTTTCCATGCTTTGAACCAGCAACCTTCCCAATCCGTCGCTTCTCCTCTCAGGAATCACAGCGACTTGATTGAGAATTCCAAAGTCTCTGTCACTGGCATACAGCGTCGCAGTCCCAACATCCCGATAGCACAAAACCTCACTGATTCCATGCCTAACTCTGTAAGACATGTCACAATACCATTGCTCAAAGGACTGCTTGGTGTTTTTTATATCATCAAAGGATTTTTGAATAATATCATAGCTTGTTTTAAGATCACTAACAAGATCCAAATCTTCATTATTTACACATTTATCTTTGGTCATAATGAATCCCGCTTTAAACTGGTATCCAACCCCGAAACAATCAGAAAAAGCCTTTTGGTTATGACTTACCGAACCAACATCCGACTGCATGGATATAAAATCAGCAAGTTCATCCAAGGTATCCGCATGATCTATATATAATATGATGTCCTGATAAAACTTAACAAACCCGGCATAAGGCTGTTCTTCTGTTTTCGCCACATAAAATTGACAAAAATCATATGTTGAGCCGTATGCCTTATACAGTGATTTGATTTTTGTTAGTTGCGGATGATTTTTGAATTCAGTTGCAAAACTAATATTCTCAACCAGAGAAATCATAGCTGTGCCATTTCTTTTGCCATTAGTTTGGCAAGCTTTAACACTTCTTCCATGTCACTTTTTTTCACAACTGATGATGGTGAATGAATGTATCTCGCAGGAATGGAAATCGCGATGGTTCTGATTCCACCTCTTGTAATGTGTATCGCACCCGCATCATTTCCACCCGCAACCATGGTCTTGGTTTGGCATTTGATGCTGTTTTGCTCTGCGAGAGAAAAAGCAAGTTGATAAAGTTGTTTGTCATATATCGTTGAACGATCCATAAAGGTCACAACCGCTCCGTCCCCAAGCTTACACACCTGCTTCTGTTCATCTACGTTAGACATATCCGCAGCGGTAGTAGCTTCAATGACAATAGAAAAGTCCGGATCAACGCTGTATGCCGCAGTCCTTGAACCACGAAGCCCTACTTCTTCTTGTGTACAAAAAACAAAAGTAGTATCATACTCAAGTTCGCTTTCTATCATATCAAGCAATACTGCACAACCAAAACGGTCATCCAGTGCTTTTGCACAAACAAAGCCGTCACCGAACTCCACAAAGTCCCCTACAAACGAGACGCTATCGCCCAAATGAATCTGCTTGAGTGCATCTTCTTTGTCCTTTGCGCCGATATCAATATATAAATTATCCTGTGAAACCGCAGTGGAGCGTTCGTCCGCTGTCTGCATATGAATCGCTTTAGTTCCGATCACGCCTGTGATTTTTTGTTCTCCCACCCGAACGGCACGACCCAAAATCACTCTGGGGTCAACTCCGCCGACAGAGGATGTGATAAGCATCCCATCAGACTTCACGCCTGTAACAATCATCCCGACTTCATCCATGTGGGCAGATAGCATGACTTTGTTTTTCGGTGTCTGTCTGCCTTTTTTAAAGGCTATAATGTTGCCAAGGTTATCGCTTTTATACTCACATTTGCCGTCAAGTCTTTTGCAGATAGCCGCAGCAACATCCTGCTCAAAACCGGAGATTCCATCTATCTCACACAAAGCTTTTACTGTCTCAAGCATGAACTTCACCCGCTTTCAAAACAAATTCCGCCAAAAGTTTAGCTGTGTTTTCGATGTCCTCCATCTGAACTACTTCTATCGGAGTATGCATATATCTGAGCGGAATAGATAAAAGTCCTGTTTTGACCCCTGTCTTAGTCACACCCAAAGCATCCGCATTGGTTGAGGTTTCGCCGCCCATAACTTCAAGCTGATATTTGATTCCTGCCTGTTTGGCAAGCTGTTCAAAATCTTTGCTGATCTGCCTTGTCAGTGTTGGAGCGATGCCAACCATGACACCTTCTCCCATTTTGCCGCATTTATGTTCAACCGCGTCCGAAGTATAGGCAAAGCTTACATCTACCGCTATGGCAATATCGGGATCCACAGTAAATCCACCCACTCTTGCTCCGCGTTCTCCTGTTTCCTCCTGAACACTGAATAAGACACCTAAGCCACAATCAGGCTTTTTCTCCGATAAAATTTCCAGCGCTTTTAGTATGGATACGATGCCCGCTTTATCGTCGATTGCCTTTGTTGCAACACGATTATTCAAAAGCTCATGAGATTCTGACTGTATCGTCACCCTATCGCCCAGTGAAACCTTTTGTTTCGCTTCGTCCTGCGATAAGCCGATGTCAATCAAAACATCAACCACTTCGGGTACTTTTTTAGCGTCCTCTGCCGATTCCAAATGCGGCGGTTTGGACGCGATGACGCCGAACAACTTTTCTTTGGAATGGACGATAACCCTTTGCGCCAGCAAAAGTCTTCTGTCCACTCCTCCGCAGTTGGAAACATGCAAAAAGCCTTTAGCATCGATAAACGTCACAATCATCCCGATTTCATCAATGTGAGCATCAAGAAGCACATAAGGCTTTCCTTCTCTCCTTGGAAATATTTCTGCAATGATGTTTCCCATATTGTCTGTCTTTATATTACTTGTATATTTTGATAGCATCTCTTTTGCCGCTTCAGAAGCAGAACTTTCGTCACCCGCGACCCCGATGCATTTGGACAGTCTGAATAAATCCTGTTTGATACTTTCCATAGCTTAAAGCCTTTCTTTTAATTATTACAGCGCATGAACAAGCTGCTTATAATGGTTACCTCTGACCTCAAAATTCGGATAAGAATCGAAACTTGCACACGCGGGAGATAGGGTTACGATGTCCCCGTCTTTGGCAATCTCTCTCGCGGTTTTTACGGCTTGTTCCATGCTGGACACGTGAATAATTTTAAGTTCGTTCGGGTTGTATCCTTCACACTCCATAATTGCTTTTTCAATTTTCGGCGCTGTAAGACCTGTTAAAATAAGAACTTTTACCTTTTCAATAATTTTCGGTGCCAACGGCTCGAATGGGATTTTCTTATCATATCCGCCTGCAATCACGATGAGCTTTTGGTTAAACGCATTCAGTCCTGCTATTGTTCTTGTCGGGCTGGTCGCGATGGAGTCGTTATACCAAACAACCCCGTCAATCTTCCTCACAAGTTCTATTCGGTGTTCCACACCGCCAAAATTCTGTGCTACTTTTTTAATATTATCCACATCCACAATATCATATACAGCCGAGATTGCCGCAAGATAATTCTCTACGTTATGGATTCCCGGCAGTTTGATTTCATCTTTGTGCATGATTTTTTGCTTTTCATCGTTGTTTACCATATAAATGTATCCGTCTTCTCCCAAAAAGGCTCCTGTTTTCGGGGTTTGGCGTCGGCTGAAATTTACAAGTTTCCCTCTCACAAAGCGAGAAAGTCCGTCTGTGATTTCGTTGTCCATATTAAGAATCGTTTTGGAAAATGCATTTTGATGCCAAATCAGGTTGCATTTCGCCTCAATATATTCATCCATATCTTTGTGAACATCCAAATGGTTCGGCGCAATATTGGTGATGACCGCAATATCAGGAGACTGGCGCATCGAAATTAGCTGAAAGCTTGAAAGCTCCACAACCGCAACGTCATCAGGCCTTATCTGTTCGATA
>JARBTU010000054.1 GCA_029240015.1 Oscillospiraceae bacterium
TATCGATTTTTGGTCGTCCTGCTTGTTTCACATAATTAAATTATGACAAATCTTTTAATTTTCCATGATTAAAAATCCTTCTTTTTTGGCATGATATCGGTATTGGACAAAAAGTGTTGTTAAAGTGTATATCTTTGGAAAAGTTTATTTCCTACTTTTTAGATAGAATTTAGAAAATATTTTTCATCATTTCAAAACTATTGTATAAATAATTGTATTGATATATAATTTAGAGGAGATAATAGAATTGTTGTAAATATATGTATTTCACTAAATATAGGAGTATTCATTATGCCTGATTTAAAACATGTTGAAATGTTTACCGACGGTGCGTGCAGCGGAAATCCCGGCGCAGGCGGCTGGGGAACAATTCTGCGTCACGCGGGGAAAGAAAAAGAACTTTCCGGCGGCGAGGCGGATACCACCAATAACCGTATGGAACTGACCGCTGTCATCTCGGGACTTTCGGCATTAAAAGAAAGGTGCAAAGTAACGATTTACAGCGATTCCAAATATATCATCGACGCCGTCAACCTTGGATGGGCAAAAAAATGGCAGGCGAACGGCTGGATGAGAAACAGAAAAGACCCCGCCCTGAATCCCGATTTGTGGGAGAAACTATTAAAGTTGGTTGATACCCACGAGATTGAATTTGTTTGGGTCAAAGGTCATGCCGGTCACCCCGAAAACGAGCGCTGTGATACATTGGCGGTAAATGAATCACATAAATTTTTATAACCCGCTTGCAATCCCTACAAGGCAGGTATATAATAACAGCATAGTATGTTGTTAGCGACAACTAACCTATCGTAAATTTATATAGAAAGAAGATTTTAGCATGGAAAGATTCGTATATGCTGATAACGCTGCGACAACAAAAGTTTCCGATCGCGTTTTGGCTGCCATGACCCCATTTCTGCAGCAGAATTACGGGAATCCAAGCAGCATATATTCAATAGGACGAGAGTCTAAAAAAACAATTGAAGAGGCGCGCGAAAAAGTCTCTGTTGCGCTTGGGGCTTCCCCTGCCGAGATTTATTTTACCTCCGGCGGCTCGGAAGCGGACAACTGGGCGATTAAAGGCGCCGCCGCAACTCAAGCCAAAAAAGGCAAAAAACATATTATTACCACCAACTTTGAACACCATGCGGTTTTGCATACCTGCGAAAAACTTGCCCGCGATGGATTCGAAATCACATATCTCCCAATCAACGACGAGGGTTATATTACCGCTGAGCAGGTTCGGGAAGCGATTCGTCCGGATACTGCACTCGTCACGATTATGTATGCGAACAACGAAATCGGCACCATCCAGCCTATTAAAGAGATTGGAAAGGTTTGCCGTGAGGCAAAAGTTTGGTTCCATACCGATGCCGTTCAGGCAGTAGGTCATGTTGAAATCAACGTGCAGGATCAAAATATCGACATGCTTTCTCTTTCGGGACATAAAATTCACGCACCAAAAGGTGTGGGTGCGCTCTATATCAAAAAAGGCATCGTTTTGCAGAATCTAATTGACGGCGGCGGTCAGGAAAGAGGCAAACGTGCGGGAACCGAAAATATTGCCAGCATTGTCGGATTGGGACAAGCCATTTCTGATTGCACTCAGGATATTGAGACAAAAATCAAACACGTTTCCGCTATGCGCGACCGTTTGATTGAAAATGCGCTGAAAATCCCACAGGTCCGCTTAAACGGCGGACTGCAAAACAGACTTTGCGGTAATGCAAACCTCTCCTTTACCGCTGTTGAAGGTGAAGCACTGCTGTTGCTTTTAGACATGAACGGGATTTGCGGTTCTTCAGGCTCGGCCTGCACATCAGGCTCGCTTGATCCGTCACATGTTCTTCTTGCATTGGGACTGCCTCATGAAACTGCTCATGGCTCTTTACGGCTTTCTATTAATGAAGAAACTTCGGACGAAGATATTGACTATATTATCAAGACGCTACCACCTGTGATTGAACGTCTTCGAGCTATGTCTCCGTTATGGGATAAATAGATTTGTGCCTCTTAATGATCGAAAGGATTGATTGAAAATGCTATATAGCGAAAAAGTATTGGAACACTTTGCAAACCCGAAAAATGTCGGGGAACTTGAAGATGCAAACGGTGTCGGCGAAGTCGGCAACGCAAAATGCGGCGATATCATGAGAATGTATTTAAGTATTGATGGAGACGTTATAAAAGACGTTAAGTTTAAGACTTTTGGCTGTGGAGCGGCGATTGCTACAAGCTCCATCGCTACCGAAATGATTATCGGTAAAACAGTCGAGGACGCTTTGAAGCTAACAAACAGAGCTGTTGTGGAAGCACTTGATGGACTTCCTCCATCCAAAATTCACTGTTCCGTTCTTGCGGAACAAGCCATCAAAGCAGCTCTTTCGGATTACTATAAACGCCAGGGAATCGATCCTGCTCCAATCGTAGGAGGCGCAGGCGGTTGTGATGACTGCGGCGAATGTGATGTGTGTAACGCACATTAATCGCTGGACATAACATATCATGATACAAAAAGCAACGAGATAAGTCTCTCGTTGCTTTTTTCTATATTTCAACAAATAACCACTAAAAAATATTGAAAAAACAGTTATTTTGCCAATAAATTGTTAAAAAACTATTTACAGGTCACATTTTGTATAGTATAATTAGACCGTTTGAAATTAAAATAACGGAGGTTTTATATGACTACGTCTAAAAAGATTCTTCTTGGGTTTCAGCATTTGTTCGCCATGTTTGGGGCGACTGTTCTGGTTCCTAAACTCACAGGGTTAAATCCTGCGGTTGCTTTATTCACTGCGGGTATCGGTACGCTGATTTTCCACTTGGTGACCAAAAGAAAAGTTCCTGTTTTTCTGGGCTCCAGTTTTGCATTTATTCCTGCCTTCCAAATGGCTTGCATCAACAACAATCCGGAGCTTTTGCAATTGCTGCGTGATGAAAGATTCGATTTGCTTTTCAAGGACCCAAGGTATTTGGAAAGAATTCCGTACGCTCTTGGCGGTGTAATGGCAGCAGGTTTAGTGTTCATGTTGCTGTCTCTGTGTGTAAAACTATTCGGCCCTGATTTAATCAGAAGTCTATTCCCTCCTATTGTAACAGGCCCTATTATTGTTGTAATCGGATTGACGCTTGCTCCAAGTGCTATGCAAAGCGCATCCGTCAACTGGATTATTGCTATCATTACATTGCTTGTTGTTATTATAACTAGCGTGTTTGCGAAAGGCTTCTTTAAACTGGTTCCCGTTTTGATTGGTATTGCATCGGGTTACATCGTTTCCATTTTGTTCGACCTCATTGCAAAACCTGCAGTTCCGTTTATTGATTTCGCTTCCATCAAAAGTGCAAGCTGGATTTCTCCTATTTGGGATTTTTCGGGCACGTTTTTTGTATTGCCAAAATTCGAACTGGGTGCCATCATCTTGATTGCACCAATTGCTTTGGTGGTATTTATGGAACATATCGGAGATATTACCATCAACGGTACCGTTGTAGGCAAAGACTTCATTAAAGACCCTGGTCTTCACAGAACTTTGCTGGGTGACGGTATCGCAACCTTCTTTGCCGGATTGCTCGGCGGTCCTGCCAGCACCACATATGCGGAAAACACCGGTGTTTTGGCTGTTACAAAGGTGTATGATCCTTTTATTCTAAGGCTTGCGGCGTGTTTTTCCATCATTCTCGGTCTTTTTGGAAAGTTTGGCGCCATTCTTCAAACGATTCCTGCTCCTGTATTAGGCGGAGTTTCCATTCTCTTATTCGGAATGATCGCTTCCATTGGTATGCGGACTATCGCTGAGTCAAAAGTTGATTTCAGCCAATCACGCAACTTTATTACTGTCGCATTGATTTTGGTTATCGGGATAGGACTTTCCGGCGGCGTTTCGTTTGGTACTTTCCACGTTTCGGGGCTATTCCTTGCTGTTATTATAGGTGTTGCAGCGAATGCAGCTCTTCCAAAAGAAGTCTAGTTAATTTAAGATAGACAAATGGTAAAGGGAAAATCCCCCATTGTATAAATACAATGGGGGATTTTGTTGTGATATTTGTGATTGAACAGAAAGTAAATGATATCAAAAATCCGAATGTATGGGTTTGAATATTATTAGAGAAAATTCATAGGGATTATGGTAAATCAATTTCTCTTGCGATTCTCTCTGATTTCATTCACATTAACAGAAGCACAGTAGCTAAAAATTTCAAAATCATTACAGAGGTTTTCAGTGACAGATTATATTATTAATTACCGATTAAGTGGTCGAATCGAACCAGTACAAAAAAGTTAGTTCGACAGAATTTTAATATCACGTCTGATATGTCCATTCCTAATTTATTTTTCTTTTCTTTAAAATGATTACCCCTACACTAGCAACAAAAATAAGAGTTATTACAAATAAGACACCAAAAGGTTTATCCCCTGTATTAGGAGTTCCTGTGCCCTGTTCTTTATCTGATGAAGGAGAGGTGCTGGAATTATCTTGTTTTAGTTTTAAATTCTCAATTGCCGGCTCAATATCTTTTATTGCATTGTCAATTTCTGATTGTACCGCATTCGAATTGCTGGCAATCGTCTTTGAGTTTTCAATAGCGGTCCTTAAAACAGCAAGACTTTGTTCAGTGTAATTGCCGTCAAGATATTTCTCCGCTTCGGCAATTTCGGAATTCAATTCAGTCTTATCTATGCTTGATAATTCACGAGATACGTTTCCACCTGTGCCTGATGATGAGACAGCGGATTTTGTTAATACTAGTTTGTCAATAACAATGCCATCTTCTCTTTCCCAAACGGAAAATTTATGTTTGCCGACAGTCTCAACATTTATGATTCCGACATTGAACCATACAAAATCTCCACCTGTGTTCTGCGTATCACATTTGAAAATGTGCTGCTGTCCCATTCATATCCTTTTGCAATTGACTTCTGCACCTTATTATCTACACCCGTACGATTAAGAAAGAATAAATGTTTTATTTATTGAACACATCTATATCACATGCCATATTTTGTTGAAATTTTGTACAATCATGATATAATAGAAGTAATTTACTTCCATTATGTATTCAAATACTACGTAGTTCGTGTTATGGAAAAAATGGAATCCCGACATTATAACAATAATAAGTAACTGGAGCGAATTAAATGAAGATCGAATATATTTTAATTTAAAAAGAAAAGTATGATCATAAAACAGTTAATATCAAACCAAAAATTACAAAAAAGATGTTACGATAAAGTTGGGATTAACAACTTTAAAATAAAATATGGACAGATTAATTATGAATGTGCCACACATAAAACCGATATAGATGGTAATAGAAGTGCTATTTATTACTTAACTTTTTCGTATGGAACTTCAAAAATCAACACTGTTTAAATTCCAATTTATTAAAAGAACTATTAATAGTATTCTTAATTTGGATCGCACTAAATCAAATTGGGAGAGGTATTTCGCTGACAAAAATGAAATTAAACAACTTGAAGAAAGACTTACCATTTAGATAAACCGAAATCTGATTTTTCAGCAATAAAAGCTGCATCTCAAGCAAATTTGTCCAAAATAGATTTCTCAGCAATAAAAACAAATTAAGTAAGTGCACTAAAAATTAATAATCAAGAATTACAAAAATTAAGAACCTTTGTACTTTATAATAAGAGGAATACAAATGATTAATTCTGTCAAATAACACCCATTATTTTGAAAATAAATTTTTTACATTATGTTTATTACTTGTTGACATCAAAACAACACAAAGATTGTTTTTATAATCTTACTTAATACCTATTATGGTTAAAGGAAAGACGAGATGCCATTTTGTAAATCGAAAAGCAATCTTTGTACAGGCACGCTAAAGGGAGATCGCCTCCCTCTCGGTTTTTTTGTAATCGGAGAATCCACCCCCTGTTTTTCAGGATGAGCTTGGATTGTTGGCGGCACTGTTTTGTATTTTATTTTTTGAGAAGTTTTGGCTTTAGCATGATGACACTGTCTGGTACCGGTTCAGTTTATGTAAATATAACATCAGAAGACAAGCAAACTGAGGTATGTGCTGAACTAATTCCGGAAAAAGAAAATGAGGCTTTTTTGAAATCTTATATTAAATGCGACTTTCTATCTATTACAATAAGAACATGTGGAGGAATAAAAAATGTTTACTGTGGATGAAAAATACTATCAAGAATTTAACGGAAAAGTTGGGCAGCTTTTTTGTTATGTAACATCCAAATGTAATACCGATTGTGTTCAATGCTTATACAAACCGTTAAAGAGCTATTCTCTTTTAAGAGACGAGATCAGTAAAGATGACATGCTTAACTTGCTTGTTGCATATCGGAAAATGGGGGCATTGAAGACGACTTTCATGGGTGGCGAACCGACATTACATAAAGATTTACCTGAGTTTATTAAAAAGAGTAAGGAATTAGGATATAAGTATGTACGAATCGACACGAACGGCTTATTTGATGAAAGTCTGTTGTCGAATCCTGACTTTAAGATGCTTGATGAAATCACTTTTAGCCTTGATGATTACGATCCGCAAATCAACGATGCGATTAGAGGGAAAAATTATTTCGAAAAATGTGTTGCAACCATTAATCATGCACACGAATTAGGATATAAAATGCATCTTACCTGTTGTATCCATAATCAATTAACCAAAAGAGACGAAAACGGGAAATTAAGATTGGATTCCATGATAGATTTCGCAGAATCGTTGCATTTTGAAACTATAAATTTTCATACATTATTCAAAGCAAATATACCGAGAGATTCTTGGACTGGTAATATCCATACATCAATCAGTGATTATTTAGAGTTGATCTCCGAATATTTCAGCAACAATGAAGCATTATCAAAACGGAAAATTAAAATAAGACTTCCTCAAGGGTTTACAACAAAAGAAGAATTTTCAGAGGAACCAGAATACTTTGGTTACTGTTGTGCGAAACAACGTGACCGGGCATTACTCTTCCCTGACGGCACAATAAAAGTGTGTTCGTTAATGATTGGAAGCACCTTCTATGTAGCTTATTATGACAAAGATGGGATACATTATAATGACACCCCAACAAATGAATTGTTAAGCCATGTTGATGGTGCCAGTACCCCTTGTACCCATCAGTATAAAAAGAATATTTATTCTCCATACTTGCCTTTATGCGTTTCGTTTAAACCTAAACAAAATGAATTGATCTGGCTTGAAAAATTAAATTGGGAAAATAGACGAATAACAAAATAGGATTAAAAAATCCCAAAAATGGAGTAGATAGTTGTTATGGCGTTTGATAATAAATCAAAAGCAGAGGAATATATTCCCACATATTTTTTAAAAGAGTTGCAAACGAGTGATATATTAATTGTTAGAGCAAAAAACTATAGCGATAAAAGTTTTAGAAAAATATGCATCTTGGCGCTTTATGATCGCAGCACTATCAGCATCAAGGGTATGGAGACACGTCATTCTAAACTCTCGACGTTTCCAGACAAGAGCTTTAGCCCTGTCTAGATTTTATGATGTTATCCAGAAAATTTTCCAGACTTAATTCTACCACTTTTTTCATCTCATGCTAAATTCCACCGCATTTTCCGCTGTGGAATTTACTTTAGGAATTTACTAGGAATTTTATCTCCTTTTTTCATGTTTGATTTCAAATATAGGATTGACATTTTCACAGATATATAGTATGATTCGCAGTATATTAGGAAAACCTTAGGAGGTAAAAAAATGAGTAAAAAATACCAAATGCACGTTATCAGTGGAACCCACTGGGACAGAGAATGGCGCCACACCGCTGAACAATCAAAACTAAGGCTAGCTGACTTGATGGATAATATCATCAATATCCTTGAAACAAAGGACACATACAAGTGTTTCTGCGTTGATGGCGGTATGATCGTTATCGAGGACTACCTCTCAATTCGCCCAGAAAAGAAGGACATTATTAAAAAACTTATTGAGAACAAGCGCATGATTGTTGTAAATTGGTACACATTGCCTGAAACAAACACTGTTGCTCCTGAATCATTGATTAGAAACTTGCTCCTCGGTCACAAAATGGCGGCTGAGTTCGGCGGCGGTATGAAATCCGGTTACACAGCAACTTCATATGGTCAGCACTCACAAATGCCACAGCTTTACAAAGGCTTTGGTATGGAAACCGCTATCTTCTATCGTGGTACAAATAAATACGTACTTTCCCCATTGTTTGCTTGGGAAAGCCCAGACGGTTCAACACTTGACACATTGCGCACATTCGACGAAGTTACCCGTACAAACTGGTTCTTCTATGTGCATCAGCAAGTTGTACTCGGCAAGCCTTCAAAGGACCTCGGCTACACCTATGATCGTGAGCATGACCTCGTTCACCCGGCTGATATGGGTCTTTATGAAAAAGCATTTGTTGCTCTCCGTGAGGATCATGACTACAACCATGACGAGAATGTTATGAAAAACGCCATCGACGCTATTATGGAGCAAGCTGAGCCATACAAAATCGGCAACAACATTCTTGCTCTTAACATGGAAGATAATGATGAGCCATACAAGCTGTTGCCTGAGCTTATTAATGACCTCAACGGTATTGCAGAAGATGTTGAGATTAAGCAAACATCACTTGACGAATACATGGATACAATCCGTAGCGTTAAGGATTACGAGAAAGCTCTCCACAAAGGCGAATTGCGTTACACAACGATGGATTACAACTCCTTCAATGCTCTCCTCGGTGCTACACACTCATCACGTATCAAGATTAAGTTGTACAACGAAAAAGTTGAGAACAACCTCTTAAATCTTGCTGAGCCTCTCGCAACATTTGCTTCATTCTATGGCAAAGAGTACCCACGTACAAACATTGACAGAGCTTGGTCAGCACTTCTCAAAAACCACGCTCATGACAGTATTTGTGGTGCGGCTGTAGACCTCGCTCATGAGGACATGATGTACAATTTCTCGATTGCTAACACAGTTGCT
>JARBTU010000055.1 GCA_029240015.1 Oscillospiraceae bacterium
AAGGGTCTTGGGAAAAAAACTTTTTCCGCCCTTTTTTCCAAGATGATTTTATGCCGCGGAGAGGACAAGCCTTGCGGAAACTGTGCAAGCTGTAAAAAAATAGACAGCCTTTCTCATCCTGACATAAAAGTGATTCAAGGAAACGGCAACAAAAACAGCCTTCATATCGACGAAATCCGCGTGATAAAATCAGATGCTTATATCAAACCCAACGAAAGTGAATATAAGATTTATTTAATATTTGATGCACAGGATATGACCATCGGTGCGGCGAACGCTTTGTTGAAGCTGCTGGAAGAACCGCCAAAGCATGCCGTTTTTATCTTGACCTGTGACAACAAACGCGCCTTGCCGGAAACGATTGTTTCCCGTTGTGTGGATATTCCTCTTTCTCCCGTAACAGACAGTGAATGCGAACAGGCACTCCGTTCTTTATCCGACTGTTCGGATGAGAACAAGATTGGGTCAACTGCCGCTTTCTGTATGGGCAACATCGGCGTCGGACTTGATCTTTTGCAAAACGGAATCTCCGAATCGGCTGAGATCTCCATAAATCTGGTCAAGGCCATCGCATCCCCAAACGAATACGATGTTCTTTTGGAGCTTGCCCGCTGTGAGTCCGACAAGAAGAAAATGAAGACCGTTTTTTCCGGGGCTGTCAGCTTTTTAAGAAAAGCGCTGATTTTAAAATCAAACAACGAACTTGCGGAAAATGACGACATTATTTTTGCATGCTGCAACCATTTAACACTCAAACAGATTTTGGGTACCATCGACGTATTCTTGGAAGCACAACAAACAGTTGACAAAAACGTGAATCTGACCTTATTATTAACATGGGTCAGCGTTAAAATAAAAATGATTGCTTGATTTAAGGCAAAGGAGGATCTGATGGCTGAAGTTATTGGAGTAAGATTTAAAAACGTGGGGAAGGTTTATTTCTTTGACCCTGCTGGAATAAAAGCCGAAAGCGGACAACATGTGATTGTCGAGACTGCTCGCGGAGTGGAATGCGGCGAAGTTGCGCTTCCCAACAAAATTGTGGACGAAAAGGACATTGTGGCTCCGTTGAAGCCGATTATCCGTATCGCCACCTCCGAGGACATGGAAACTGTCCGACAGAATGAGAAAAAAGAAGACGAAGCTTTTGAAATTTGTCTTTCTAAAATACAAAAACACAATTTAGACATGAAGCTCGTCGATGTGGAATATACTTTTGACAACAACAAAATCCTGTTCTACTTCACCGCTGACGGCAGGGTAGATTTCCGTGAGCTGGTTAAAGATTTGGCAGGTGTGTTCAGAACCCGTATTGAGCTTCGACAAATCGGCGTGCGTGATGAATCCAAGATGCTGGGCGGACTTGGTGTGTGCGGTCGTCCATTATGCTGTTCCACCTTCTTGGGCGAATTTCAGCCTGTATCTATTAAAATGGCGAAAGAGCAAAGTCTATCGCTCAATCCAACCAAAATTTCAGGAACATGCGGCAGACTGATGTGCTGTTTAAAATACGAGCAGGATGTTTATGAAGAACTGCTAAAAATTACGCCGAAGACAGGCGCTTATGTTAAAACCCCTGACGGCAAAGGAACCGTTGTGGACGTGAACCTTCTAACCGGTGTTTTAAAAGTGCGGCTTGATGCCAATCCTGATGCGGCGCCGAGAGTGTTCCAAAAAGAGGAGATTACTCTTCTCAAAGATGCTGTCATAAGACTGGACAAAGACGAAATCAAAGCCTTATCCGGACTGGAAGAATAATTTGCATTTTTACTTGATTTTTTTCATACATATGTTAAAATAATATGTAGTAATCTGTTACATATTGTATCAGAAGAAAGAAAAATGGTTTCTAAGGAGGTGTATCCCCTATGGCATATAAAATTACTGACGATTGCATCAGTTGTGGTGCTTGCGAGCCTGAATGTCCTGTATCGGCTATTTCGGCTGCAGATGACAAATACGTAATCGACGCTGACACATGTATTGACTGTGGCGCTTGTTCCGGTGTTTGTCCTGTTTCTGCCCCTGTTGCAGAATAATTTAAAACTTTACATATAAAAAAGCGGTGGATTTCTCCACCGCTTTTTTATTATTCTTCGTTTTGTTCCGATTGTTGTAAACTTTCTTGTTCTATCCTGTTTTGTTCAACCATCTGCTGCGCTGTTATTAAATCCTTCCTTCTGGAAAGGTTGACCCTTGTAATGGCAACGATAAATGTAACAATACCGAGAATAAACACGATCGGCACAATGATAATTACAATCCATATTCCATATTTAAGCGGATAGTCCGTCACATCTAATATTTTGGATGTCATTTCATATCCACCTTTGTCTTTAAAAAACTCCGCCTTATAAGTACTATACCCTTTCTCACCTTGCTTGAGAAGCCGATAAGAAAAATATCCTTTTTCATTGTTGCCCGAAATAGTCGTCTTTTCGGTCAATCTTCTTGAAGCCAGTCCGCTGAAGTTTTGATCATAATTTCTAATTAGTTTATCATTGATATCATAAAGGTTCAAATTTTCTTGACTTTTTTCGGTTTTTACGATATTTCCTTCACTGTCATACTGGATTTTTAAATACTCATATTTATTGCTTTGTCTGTTTTCTTCCAATCCATAAACAACAAAGTTGCCGTAATCAAGAACATCTACATCATAAAATTCCGCATTGTATCCTTCGTGATGATAAGGAACGATTTTGGTCATCCGGCCTTTTGTATCATAGAATTTTATAAATCCACAAATATCATCTTTGTTTTGTGGCAGGTTCACGTTGTAATCTAAGTTTTGATTTTCATCATTAATCCCGTCTTTAATATAGCGGCCTACTACGACCATCTGATCCCCGCCGCTAAGCGAAGTCATCGAAAACGCCTGCAGATTGACGCCAAAGACATCACTTTTGTGCGGTGACGTCGTGTTTTTATAAGAGGCATATAGAACTATGACAACAATTACCAAGACTGCATAAATAACCAGCTTAGTTAAAGTCATCTTTTTCTTTTTTTCCATTAACCTTCCTGCCTTTCCGATTTATCCTTTGCGGCAAAGCCGAAAAGGTCAACACAAACAATGTTAATAACCTCTTGCTCCTTCAAGGCTGTCGTCATCCTCCAGCCATGTCGAAACCGTTATGGTGGTAAAATCAGTCGGTGAGTTCCTTATGATTACCGTACTGATACCTGCGTTGATAATCATTCTTTTGCACATTGCACAGGCATTTGCGTTCGGCACAAGCTCCCCTGTGGATACTTCTTTGCCCACCAAGTAAAGGGTTGCCCCGATCATATCGTTTCTGGCGGCGGCAATAATAGCGTTTGCTTCCGCATGAACGCTTCTGCAAAGCTCATATCGTTCCCCCCGAGGGACTTGTAATTTTTCGCGGGTGCAATATCCCAAATCGGAGCAGTTTGCTCTGCCGCGCGGAGCGCCAACATATCCGGTAGAGATGATTTGATCGTTTTTAACGATGATTGCTCCAAAGTTACGCCTTAAACATGTGCCGCGTTCCAGAACGGTTTGAGCAATATCCAAATAATAATTTATTTTATCACGTCTGTTCATAAATTGGCCTCCGTTTTTCAATATTTTTCTGCCTGTTTTTCAGATATATATTAGAAGATTATAATACATCTCGTCCCTATTTGCAATAGCCTATATTTGCCGTTCCTGCAAAAGTATGCTACAATAAATTACACCATTTAGGAGAGGGAAAAGCAATATGAAAACTATGGGTGAACAAAAGCTATCGAATATCAAAACCATTAAAGAAATTCTGGAGCGTCATGGATTTACTTTTTCAAAATCGCTGGGGCAAAACTTTTTGGTCAATCCCGGTGTCTGCCCCAAAATTGCAGAGATGGGCAACGCCCAAAAGGGGTTTGGCATCATTGAAATCGGAACAGGAATCGGTGTGTTGACCTGTGAGCTTGCAAAGCGTGCAGAAAAGGTCGTTGCCATCGAAATCGACCAAAGGCTGATGCCTGTTTTGGAAGAAACACTCTCTGACTTTGACAACATCAAAGTTATCAACAATGACGTTTTAAAGGTTGATCTCCATCAGCTGATTCAAGACGAGTTTAAGGGTCTTGACGTTGCTGTCTGCGCAAATCTTCCTTATTATATTACCTCTCCCATCGTGATGTCTTTATTAGAATCCAGACTTCCCATAAAATCCATTACCGTGATGGTGCAAAAGGAAGCGGCACAAAGGCTGTGCGCACTGCCCGCAAGTCGGGATGTGGGAGCAGTAAGCATTGCAGTCAGATATTTTTGTGACCCCAAAATCCTGTTCAACGTTTCCCGCGGAAGTTTTATGCCCGCTCCGAATGTGGATTCTGCGGTTATTCGCCTCGATGTGAGGGAACAAACTCCACAGAACGTTTTGGACGAGCACTTCTTTTTTAATATGGTACGTGCCTCTTTCTCTCAAAGACGAAAGACCATTGTGAACTCAATATCCAGTGTGATGAAGTTGCCAAAGTCAGACATTATAAACTGTCTTGAACAGCTTTCAATCTCCCCGACTGTAAGAGCGGAACAACTGACACTTGACGAATTTATAGAACTTTCCAATCTGCTTTTTACCAATAAACAAGCTCGCTGAGCCTTAAAAATAAAAGTTGACAAGCATATGGTGTTATGCTATACTATTAAAGCAATGTCAATCGGGTGTGTTTTTATTACCGCTTGCTTAAAAGATGCAAAATATAAAGTGAGTGACCTGTTCACCGGATTGGCAGCATCGCATCGAGCGCCGTTAGCTTAGTTGGATAAAGTATTCGGCTACGAACCGAAAGACCGGGGGTTCGAGTCCCTCACGGCGTGCCAGATAATAAATAAGAAGAAGTCGACTATGGTTTTTAGTCGACTTCTTTTCTTTTTTATGTTAAAATGTAAGTAAATATAAATTTTTATAATGATTGGCTGTAAATTTTATGAAGACAGTCAATCATGTGTCGGTACGTGAAAGGTTGGGTTTAATTAATAGAATGTGTTGCGAAATAATAGCTATGGCGTGTGGTTTTGTCCAGCCTTACAGTAAAGATATTAATATTTAAAGGATGAGATTGCACATGGAAAGGAGTCTGTAAATTGCAAAAACATAAGGATATCAACGTTGGAATCGGGTTTGCAACGGGACGCAAAAACTTTCAGACAATCTTGAAGACCAACGTCTATAACTGGCGGGAAAGTGGGCTGACGAAAGAAAAAAGTGTCCGTTTAAATCTCTTGGCGGCGTATGATTTAAAATATTCGAACACGAAATCTACTGACTATACCAATGTCAACAAGAAGTTGCTGGACTTGATTGACGATACCTACTTCATCGGAAACACTGTTATTCAACAAGAAATTGACTATTTGACAGAACAAAAGGTTATTACCGAAGCCGAGGCACGCTTGCTTTTTGTCGGCGGATACGCGGCAAAACGCAACATCCTGCTTTACACTGCGATAAAAAACAATATGGATTATCTTATATTTATGGATGATGACGAATATCCGCTGGCTGTTACCAATACGCGCTCCTCTGCGATATGGGGAGGTCAGCATATCCTCGCAACCCATTTGAACCATATTGAACATGCAGATATTACCAACGGGCACCACTGCGGATACATCTCTCCAATCCCGTATGTAGAATTTAACGACACTATGACAGAATATGATTTCCGTTTGCTGATTGAAGCAATAAGCAACGATATTATTAATTGGGATACGGTGCTTTCGGTTATGAACAACGGCGGGGTCACCTATGCCGACACAAAAATTTTGGTAAGTGATGATGCGGAAGAAGTGCAGGAAGTAAACCATGCAAAGTTTATATCCGGTGCAAATTTGTGTATCAATTTAACGAGCCCCGATAGAGTAAGTCCTTTTTATAATCCACCTGGTGCACGAGGCGAAGATACCTTTTTAAGCACCTGCCTGAGTGAACGAAAAGTACTTCGTGTGCCATGCTACGCTTTCCATGACGGCTTTTCCACCTATCGTCATTTGATGGACGGTGTTCTTCCCATTAAACTGAAATATATTGAAGCGGATTCAGAGGCAGTTGTTACCCGCTTTTACCTCGCCTGTATCGGGTGGATTCGGTATAAGCCTCTTTTGTTGTATATTACCCAGCAAGAACACTATGAAGAGAAAATCGAAAAGATGCGCGAACAGCTTGCTGCTACGCTTCCCAAAGTATGTGCATATTTTGGCCGTAAGGATTTCATGAATATTTCAAAAGAACTGGAACTGTATAACAAAAATGTAAGAAAACATTATCAGCAATTTATTCAAACTCAGCAAATCTGGACAAAAGTTTGTGAATTTCTTGCTCGTAGAAATTCGGAGCAAGAATGAACGATAATGTATTCGTTTGGAGTTAAGGAGAATTATCTTGAAACAAAAAAAGAAGCCATCTTTTCTTAAAAGATATACAATAACTGCTTATTTCATCATTACTTTTTTCGTTACACTTGTTCTGGGGATGGCTTATCAGTTTACAAGCAATGCATTTATTTCACCGCAGTATGCGCCTACGATCGGGCTCATTCTCGTTTGTGTAATGACAAAGGACTGGTCCGCATGGAGAAATATGAATTGGGGCCTATCTAAAAAGCCCGAAATTCTATTTTGGATGTTCACGGCGCTTCTCTTGCCGGTGTTTATAATCTTAATTTCTTCACTGGTTATGTCTTCTGTGGGAACCCCATTTGTGCCTTGGCAAAATACAACGCCGGGATATGGTGTCATAATTATTACCGCCATACTTGGGTGTGTTTTTGAGGAAATCGGCTGGAGAGGGTATCTCCTTCCTAAGTTTGCAGAAAAGCATACGATGTTTCACAGCGCCATAGGTATAGGTCTGTTATGGGGAGTATGGCATTGTAAATTTTCGCATGGAATACCAGGCTTTATGCTGTTTGTAGTGCTAATCGTATGCTTTTCGATTTTGATGACGTGGATATATATGAAAACGAATGGGAGCTTATTGTGTATGGTATTATTTCATTTTGGCGTCAACATAAGTTCTGCCATATTTATTCAAAATAGCGAGGGCACTTTGTTTTACGGTTTGGCAACTATTTTATGCGTATTAATTTGTACTCCGATAGTTGTTAAAAACAAGGCGATATTCTTTAGAAAAATCAGTTGTAATGAAGTACTTAATGGAAGTGCAAATTGAAATTGTCGTTCTAACGATCATATTTCAATAAGAAAACGTTCAACTATTCATACTTGATTTTGTCTTAAAGACGGCTTCAAATGAGGCTGTCTTTTCTTATGCTTGTAAAATCCTACGAATTCATATAAAATAGAGAACATATCAACTTTATGCGGAGGCTAAACGATGATTTTATCGTTGAACGATGTTTGCAAGAACTTTGGCGACAAGGTGATTTTAGATCATATTAACCTTTCTGTGGACGAGAAAGACCGAATCGGTCTGATTGGCGTGAACGGAGCAGGAAAAACCACACTGCTTAACATTATTTGTAAGAACACTGACTGTGACAAAGGCGAAGTCGGAACCAAGAATGGTCTTTCGATTGGATATCTGCACCAAAACAGCGGTCTTGATAAAAACTCCACCATATGGGAAGAGATGCGGGTCGTCTTTGCTCCTCTTCTTGAGGTCGAAAATAAACTCCGCGAGCTGGAGAAAAGACTGTCTATCCAAGTGGTACACGGCGAACAGTACCATCAACTGTCAAAAGAATATGCAAAACTGTCCGAATACTTTGAGCAAAACGAAGGATACCACATTGACGTAAAAATAAAAACCATTCTTAACGGAATGGGGTTTGGCGACAAGTCTTATTCTACCGTGATTTCCACGCTGAGCGGCGGAGAAAAAACAAGGCTTGCTTTGGCGAGACTGTTGCTGGAGCAACCGCAGCTGCTTATTTTGGATGAGCCTACTAACCACTTGGATTTCAAGACATTGCTGTGGCTGGAGGATTATCTTTGCGGGTACAAAGGCGCATTGCTGGTTGTCTCGCATGACCGATACTTTTTGGACAAAATGGTTTCCACCATATGGGAAGTCGACCGTACCAGACTTTGTGTTTATCGAGGAAACTATTCCAAATATAAGCTGTTAAAACAAGAACGAATCGAACGTCAGCAAAAAGAATATGAAATCCAGCAGCAGCAAATTGCATCGATGAAGGAATACGCTGAAAAAAATATTGCCAGAGTATCCACTTCCAACAGTGCAAAAAGCCGCCTTCACCAACTTGCCAACATGGAATTAATCGAAAAGCCCCTCTCCGAGCTCAAAGCCCCTGCTTTCCGCTTTGATTATGATAAAGAATCGGTTAAAGACGCCCTCTCCGTAAAAGATCTATCGCTTTCTGTGGGGGAAGGGGGAGCGCGAAAAATCCTTCTTCAGGACATCTCATTCGAGGTCAAAAGAGGGGATAAAGTCGCTATTATCGGCGCGAACGGAATCGGAAAATCCACCCTTTTAAAATCTATCTTGGGCTTTTTGCCTCAAAAGGGAGACATCGTTTGGGGCAAGCATGTCCAAACCAGTTATTATGAGCAGGAAAATCAAAACCTTGATTTTAAAAATACTGTTTTAGAAGAGCTTTGGAGCCGTTTCCCTAAAACGCCCGAACACAAAATCCGTGCGATGTTGGGCAGGATGCTGATTACCGATGACAATGCATATAAAAAAGTGTCCGTCATCAGCGGAGGAGAGCGCGCACGGCTGGGCTTTGCAATTATGCTGATGCAGCGTGCCAACACGCTTATTTTTGACGAACCTACCAACCATCTTGACCTTCCAAGCAAAGAAGCGTTGGAACAATCCTTGCGCGAATTTTCAGGTACATTGCTTTTCGTTTCACATGACCGATATTTTTTAAATACCATTCCGAACAAGATATTTGAGCTTGATCGCGATGGCTTAAAAGTCTATAACGGGAACTTTGATGATTATATGGAATCCAAAAAACAAGCGGCTG
>JARBTU010000056.1 GCA_029240015.1 Oscillospiraceae bacterium
GAGGAATACATAACGGAAGCCTACAAAAGAGCCTGCCGTGTTACGGCACTGAAATTACGGGATAAAAATTGAGTCATTCAAACTTGCGGTTGAATTGTTGCATTCATTATTGATATAAAAAGGTAAAATGGGAGAGAATAAGAATAAGATTTTAAGGTAAATCCTTTGTACCGAGGCATTCCAAGTCCTATTTCTATCTTTGAGTTAACAGACCAAATTTTTATTTTAGGAGGGACGACATGGAAGTTTTCGCAGATTATTTAGCACGTATTGATAACCCGCGACATCGCGCCCGAGTAGAAGAGGTTTTGAGTTGGATAATGAGTAAATTCCCAAATTTATCCCCAAAAATTGCTTGGAATCAGCCTATGTTTACCGATCACGGCACATATATCATCGGCTTTAGCGTAGCCAAACATCATTTAGCTGTTGCCCCCGAAAGAGCGGGGATTAATCATTTTTCTGATAAAATCGTGCAGGCTGGTTATGATCACACCAAAGAGCTGGTACGCATCCCGTGGGATAGTCCGATTGATTTATCATTGCTTGAGAAAATGATTGAGTTTAATATTTTAGATAAGGCAGAATGTTCAACTTTTTGGCGGAAATAAAAACAAGACAGAACTTAAATGAGCTATATTCGAAAATCTATTGTGAGGAGGGTTTTACTATGGAAAAGCAGTCTACACAAAATACGAAATCCCCGTCCCAACTAATTGACGAGAAAGTTGAGGAGCTGGGCGACTGGCGAGGCCAAATGCTCTCAAAAGTGCGGAGCCTTATTAAGCAAGTGGACCCGGAAGTCGTCGAGGAATGGAAGTGGAGAGGGACCCCTGTGTGGTATCACGACGGGATGATATGTACCGGGGAAACTTACAAGAACGCCGTAAAGATGACTTTTGCCAAGGGAACATCACTGGAAGACCCCTCTCATATTTTTAACTCCAGCCTGGATGGGAACGCCAGGAGGGCTATCGACTTCCATGAAGGAGACGAGTTGGACGAGGATGCACTTAAGGAGCTGATCCGCGCTGCTATTGCCTTGAATCAGTCCAGTCACAAGGGTTCCAGCAAGGAGTGAGCTTCTCCGCAACAAAGGTCTGTGCCTGTTGGGATTGATACAGAGAGCGTGCCCAAATAGTCTTTCGCAGGTATGAATTCTGATAAAAGAGTTCAGTGGTTTTTTAGAAAGGTGCCTTTGCCGTCAAGGAATAACCATGTCCTGACGGCATCTTTTTTGTCTCCTAGAGGTATGGGGAGTGCGTGGTTCTGATGATGAATTGTGGTTTAAAGGAAAAGCAAGGAGCAGAATAGATGAAAAAGATTGGTTTGTATCAAATATCAGTAATAATATTCTTTGCGCTACTTCCTGTAATAGGAATTATAGGAGATGTTTTTATTTTAAAATCTGAGACTAATACGTTTAGCATAATACTTAAATGGTTTGTCTTTTCAGGGGTTGGATTGCGTTTGTTTTCAGCGGGATTAAAACAAGCAATTAATCCATCATTTACAGCAAAAGAGATATTTAAAGTATATGAAGAGAAGAGTTTCGCTATCATTAGAGAAATTGGATTCGCAAATATAAGTTTTGGTTTTATTGGTATACTATCATTCTTTTTCCCAATATTTCGACTAGCCGCGGCCACATCAGGTGGCTTGTACTTCGGTCTTGCAGGAAGCCTGCATATTTTTAGAAAAATGAAAAGCAGAGATGAAATATTCGCTATGATTTCTGACTATTTTATATTTTTTATCTTGATAATATTAATGGTAATTAGTTATACCAAGGGCCTAATGTGAAAATTTGATATCTTTATAAAATACCTAAAATTGCGGTTCGGAGGAAAAAGGAGTCTTATTGAATATGGAAAAAGGTATAATAATATTTCTAAATGGCGTATCAAGTACAGGAAAAACAACTCTGACCAAAGTTTTACAAAGCAAATTAACAGCCCCATACTATCACATCTGTTGTGATGATTTTATGAACATGACCCCCAAACATATATTACAAAAGGACTTTGGAAATCAATTGCGGATAACTCAAGGTATCATGCATGAAACTATTGCACTGTTCAGTGATAAAGGACACAACGTTATCATAGATGACGTTGTTCTTGACCTGCCGCAGGAGAACGATTGGCTAAACGATTATGTAACAATGTTCGAAGACTATCCTGTTTTATTTGTTCGTGTAGATTGTCCCGTTGATGAATTAGAACGCCGTGAGATTAAAAGAGGTGACCGTCATATCGGGCAAGCAAGATGGCAGCTGGAACATATGGATAACGGGGTGACCTATGATTTAATAGTGGATACTTATGAAAATACTATAGAGGAATGTGCAGAAAAAATCATTTCCATCCTTAATATTCAGAATGAGTGGACTTCGCTTAAGGTTAATAAAAGGTATTTTAGGGAAAAAGAAATATATGAACGGAAGTAAATATAGGTTCCGCATCTTGGCATAAACACTTATAGGAAGATTAATGTTCGCATTATTACTTAAAAAGCGGTAAATTATCATCGCTATAAGAGAAGAGGTATAAAATGAAAGATATGAAGCTTAGTGAAGCGATTGAACGTTCTGTTCAAATAAGAAGACTCTACCATCAATTAGAAAATCAGTACCACGAAAAAGAGTGGTCAGTAGAAGAAGATGCATTGGCTTTCCTGACAGACGCCGGTTTGGTTGGCCGTCTGACAATGTCTCAGCAGGGGTGTTGGCCTATAGACGGAAACACTATACCCAAACTGGAACATAAGCTTAGTGAATGCATATGGTGGCTGATTATATTGGCTGAACGTATGGATATTGATATCAGTGAATCTTTGGAAAAATTCCTATCAAAAACAGAAAAACAACTAAAAGGCTAAGTGAATGAGCGTTCGCAAAGATAACACATCCAATGAAACAACACTATAAACTATGCGCCTCATAACAACCATAGAAAGGGGTATAAAATGGACTCCGCATTCAAAAAAAGCTTGCTGTTTTCCGATATGACCGATGAAGAAATAAGAGATTGCTTGATTTGCAGCGGCTCTGAAATCATTACTTATGAGAAAGATGCACCCATCTTTTTTCAGCAGGATAAACCTCAAAAGCTTTTTGTTTTAGTAGAGGGTTCTGTTGCTGTGTGTCGAGATTCTGTTGCGGGTAAACGAAACATCATCACAACAGTCAGCAGTCCGGGAGATTTATTTGGCGAGGTATTCTTATTTTTAAATAAAAATGAATATGATAACTATGCCGTCGCTGTAAATGAGGCAAGAGTCTTGCAAATGCCTAAAGATTTTCTTTACCGCAGTTGCAGTAAAAATTGCAGATATCATACGATGTTGATTTCCAATATGCTTTTAATCCTTGCACAGAAAGCCTATTATCTGAATCAGAAATTGCAGATCATCTCCAGCTCCACTCTACGGCAAAAAATCTCTAAGATTTTGATCCAGCATGCTTCAGAAGATGGAACCGTACGGCTAAACATGAACAGAGAAGAACTGGCAGACTTTTTAAATGTGGCGCGCCCTTCCCTGTCCAGAGAACTCATGAAAATGCAGGAGGAGGGCTTATTACAAATTGAAAAAAGCAAATTTAAAATTTTAAATTTAATTGTACTTCAAAATGAATTATAAAAATATTATTATTCCGTAACATGTGTTACGGAATTTTTTATTATCCTCTGTTAAAATGAATTCAGAAAAAGGTTACGATGTGAGCGCCAGAATGCTGCGTACCAATTTTAATATTAGGAGGATATCATAATGGAAAATAAGATGTTTTGTTATCAATGTCAGGAAACCGCAGGCTGCACAGGCTGTACTCAGGTAGGTGTATGTGGTAAAAAACCGGAGGTTGCCTCTATGCAGGATCTATTGGTATATGTCACAAAGGGAATTTCTGCAGTCACCACTCAACTGCGTGCTGAGCAAAAAGAAATCGATCGCAAAATCAATCACTTAATCAGCTTAAATTTATTTACAACAATTACAAACGCAAACTTTGATGAAGACATGATTGTTTCTCGAATTTATACTACTTTGGAAAAGAAAAGAGAACTTATTAAACAGCTAAACAATAAAGGAGATCTTCCTGAAGCTGCTCTCTGGGAATCCAATAGCCGAGAAGAATTTGCAGCGAAGGCAGTAAAAGTGGGCGTACTTTCTACTGAAAATGAAGATATTCGAAGCCTGCGGGAGCTTATTACTTATGGATTAAAAGGACTTTCCGCTTACAGTAAGCATGCAAATGCCCTGTTTGAGGACGATGAAGAGGTTGACGCATTCCTGCAAAGCGCACTTTCAAAAACTTTGGATGATTCACTGGGTGCGGAGGACCTTGTGGCTTTGACTTTGGAAGCCGGAAAATATGGTGTAAACGGCATGGCTCTGCTGGATAAAGCAAACACCTCCGCTTATGGCAATCCGGAAATAACAAAAGTTAACATTGGCGTTGGCAACCGCCCCGGTATCCTAATCTCAGGACATGACTTGCGTGATATGGAAATGCTCCTTAAACAAACCGAGGGCAGCGGAATAGATATATACACTCACTCCGAAATGCTTCCTGCACACTATTATCCTGCCTTTAAAAAACATCCTCATTTTGTAGGCAACTACGGAAATGCATGGTGGAAACAAAAAGAAGAATTCGAAAGTTTTAACGGACCAATCCTTATGACAACAAACTGTATTGTCCCTCCAAAGGAAAGTTATAAGGACAGACTTTATACCACAGGTGCAGCGGGATTCCCTGGATGCAAGCATATTCCTGGTGAGATAGGAGAAGAAAAAGATTTTTCCGCTCTTATTGAGCATGCAAAAAAATGTACCCCTCCCACTGAAATCGAAACCGGTGAAATTGTCGGCGGATTTGCGCATAATCAGGTTTTGGCGCTGGCCGATCAGGTCGTAGGCGCTGTAAAATCAGGTGCTATCAAGAAATTCGTGGTTATGGCAGGCTGTGATGGAAGGGCGAAATCCAGAAACTATTATACCGACTTTGCACAAGCGCTTCCAAAGGATGCGGTTATTCTTACCGCCGGCTGTGCAAAATATAAATATAACAAGCTTGCGTTGGGCGACATCGGCGGCATTCCGCGCGTATTAGACGCAGGACAGTGTAACGACTCCTATTCGCTCGCTGTAATTGCTCTTAAACTAAAAGAGGTCTTCGGACTGGACGACATCAACGATCTTCCTATTGTCTACAACATCGCGTGGTATGAACAAAAAGCAGTTATCGTTCTTTTGGCACTACTATACCTTGGTGTTAAAAACATTCACCTCGGTCCAACTTTACCAGCATTCCTTTCTCCTAATGTTGCAAACGTATTGGTAGAAAACTTCGGCATCGCCGGTATCGGTTCTGTAGAAGGCGACATAGAGCTTTTCTTTGGAAAATAATAAGCACCATATCTTATAGCATAAGTTGAATACCTCCTCTCAAAAAAATCCAAGTGTTTAATAACACTTGGATTTTTATCTTTATTAATGATTTCCGGAGCAAGTTGCAGGAATGTTGTCTGCTTTATAATATCCCGTCGCTTTTGGACAACCTGACCGTGCAATCAATCCTGTTATACGGCAATACTGTAGCTTCTTGACTTTATCGCTGATTTCAAAACTCTTGGACTCAAGTCCTTTGTGAATGTCAACCATCACATTTTTCCATACCTGTGTCGGTTTGTATGTTCCGCTGTTATCAAGTGACTTTTGCTTGTCATACCCTATCCAGACACCACCGATATAATAAGGCGTAATTCCCACAAATGCAAGGTCTTTTGATCCTTCGGATGTTCCTGTTTTTCCTATAACGGTGAATTTGCTAAGCTTTGCAAGTGTACCCGTTCCGTAAGGTCCTTCCACAACACGTTGTAGAAGTTTGTTCATTACTCCTGCGGTTGCTTCGCTGATCACCCTTGTCGTAACAGGGTTTTCTTTAGACACGATTACTTCGCCTTGGGAGTCAACCACCTTGGTATAAGAACGAGGAGGTGTATATACCCCACCATTAGCAAAAATCTGATACGCTGCGGTAAGTTCGGAAAGCTTGGTTCCATACACAAAGTCTCCCATGCTCAAACCGCCCAAGGATATATCGGTTTTGGTTACACCATTATCCTTCACCGACTCGGTAAGTGTTGTAATTCCGAGTTTATCAACCAGAAAATCAAAACTTCTTTTTGGGGTAAGCTCCTGACAAAGCTTCACAGGAATGGTATTTAAGGATCTTTGCACTGCTTGTTCAATCGGCAAAGTCCCGTAGCTTTTAAGAGTGTAGTTGTTTGGCCAGTATCTCTTCTTTCCACCAATCGTAGTAAGTATAGGAGAATCCTTTACCATAGTAGAATAGGTGATAAGGTCTTTTTCTATTGCCGGTGCATACACCGCCAGCGGCTTAATGGATGAACCCGGTGAACGAATAGACTGTGTCGCCCTGTTCCATATCCGATTGCCTTCTTTTTCCCCTCTTCCGCCCACAACTCCTTTTATCTCGCCATAGTGATCCATAATAACCATTGCAGACTGCGGAGGGTCTTTTTGGGTCGAGCCGGAGAAAGTACTGGATTTTTTAAACTTTGCCTCCAGCGTGCTTTGGATGCTTTTGTTCATGGTGCTGTAAATTTTATAACCGCCGCTGTAAAGCATCGTTTCCGCATGTTGCTTGGTCCAGCCGTTTTCCTTCATCAAATCCGCCACAACATCATTGATTAGATTGTCTATAAAATAACTTTGATACACTTTATTTCCGCTGCTGTTTGGTTTGGTATAATCCGTCTTAAGATCGGTATCCAGTAACTTATCATATTCTGTTTCGTCAATGGTTTTGTTTAGATACAGTTGTTTTAAAGTGTATTCCCGCCTGTCCTTGTTGTTTTCAGGATTGTTAATCGGGTCATACCGAGTAGGATTTCTGGTCATAACCGCAAGCGCAGATGCTTCCAAAACCGTCAATTTGCTGACATCTTTATTAAAATAAAGCTTTGAGGCCGCTTGTATTCCATAAGTGTTACGGTTCAAAGGGATTTCGTTTAGATATGCTTCCAATATCTCATCTTTTGAATACTTCTTCTCAAGATTAATGGCCCTGAAAATTTCTTGCACCTTACGTTCTATCTTGTCTTCATTTTCACCTGTCAACGTTTTGATCAACTGCTGCGTTATGGTTGAACCGCCTTGTTTAAAGCCATAAATATCAATAAACATATTGACAAAAGCACCGAATGTACGTTTCCAATCCACTCCGTCATGCTCTAAAAATCGCTGGTCTTCCGTATAGATGAATGCTTCTTTTACATGAAGAGGAATTTTATCAATGCTTACCCATTCTCGATTCTCTCCATTGTCCAATGTTTGAATTTTTGAGCCCTTATCATCATATACCGTCGTGGAGCTCCCTGAGCTTAATGTTCTTAAATCAATTCCTACATCAGGATCCACAAACTTCATAACATAAACCGTTAAAGCTGTAACAACAATACTTCCTGTTATTACTCCGACCAAAAAGAGAGTTACAAGAACTCTTCCCAATCCCAACAGAATCTTTTTAACCAATTTTCCGCCTTTTGCGCGGTTCTTTTTATGTGGTTTATCTTTTTTAGGATCTTTTATTATTTTTTGTGAACTAATATCTTTCATTAAAATAATTGCCTCCTTTAAGATGGCGCGCTGTCTTGAACATCATTGCTTTTATTTTCAGCAATTTGATTTAAACAAATCCTTACTATTATAACACAAGTTGACTTTATTGTTAAGTAAAATTAATCGTTCCATACAGAATCAAACAAAATTTTAGCAATTTAAATTATTTTTGTATATTTTTCCAATATAAAACCAAAATATTAATATCAACCTTTATTTATGTTTTTGAAAGGACGGATTAAATTGAAAAAGAGTATCCTTTATAGCTTAGTCAGTGTTTCAACCCTGCTTCTGATTATTGCTATAATGTTTGTTGTAAACTTTTTTTCGTCGAAGGATATACTGAAAATCTCTACTCAAGAACCTAAGACAACGTATATGTATGTTTTAAAAGAGCACGAAAACAACGTCGGTGTTTATGATTATAAAACACAAGAACATCTATTTGATTTAGAAATCACTATAGACAGCCTTCCTGAATATGATCAAAGCCAGCTGAAGAGCGGTATAAAAATCAAAGACGATACCGCGCTTAAAAGCATCATTGAAGATTTTACGGGATAATTTTAAATCTATCGTCATTGTATCAATCAAATAATTAAAAATCAATACAAATATTATTACAAAATATTTTTATTTTCACAATTTTACAGCATAATAAACAAAAGGTCGAGTATTATTCTCGACCTTTTGTTTATTATGTACTGAATTCATCTTTTAAAAATAGACGCATCCTTTGCAACGAACTCTATGTTCCCACACTCCGGACAAACAAAGCATGTAACATACGACTCTTTATTTCTAAACAGTCCTTTATCTATTGTTCTAACAAAGCTTCCCGCATCTGTCCCCGCCATAAAAACAGCCTCTTGCACACCAGATTTGCATTTTTCACATACTCTGTTCACAATAAACGCCTCCTATATATAAAACGTTTCTTAAATCAATTATATTATACTATGCCTGTCTCAGAAAATTTTGATATATTTTGTAGAAAATCAAAGCTTTAGCTATAAATAGGCGCAATATTACAGATTATTTAAACTGCAACTTCTGAAATGAAACAAAATAGTGATAAAAATATCATTAAAAAATGTCCTTAACGCATATAGTTATATTGGAATACTATATTAATTCTGTTCCTTTTCACTCAGCCTGTATTTTTCCAAAAAGCCTACCAAGAGTCCTCCCACGATGTTTCCGATTGTCACAAAAATCAAGGACCAAACGATAGAGATGGTGAATCC
>JARBTU010000057.1 GCA_029240015.1 Oscillospiraceae bacterium
TTCATAAAAATAAAATAATATAATATAAAGTAATATTTTGAGAAAAGCTCAGTGTTTCCCTACTCTTTGGGCGGTTATTATATTACTTGCTGTTATTCTGATACATAATTGAATAAATTTCATATTAATGTTATAATTAGCAGATATTTAAATAATTAGGAGGATGTAATGAAAAATTTGTTTATTAAAAGAACAATTAGCGGACTATTGTCTATAGCCATAGTTCTCACTCTTGTAATAGGTATCTTTCCTGTAACGGCTTTTGCATTAACAAGCGGCAATTTCGAATATAGTGAAAACAAGGATGGTACTATTACCATTACACACTATAACGGCGAAGATTATGTTGTAAATATTCCTTCAAAGATTAATGGGAAAACCGTTACCACAATCGGCGATAAGGCATTCAACTTCTGTCGTAATGAAATGCTAAAAATTATTATTCCCAACGGGGTAACTACCATTAGCAATCATGCGTTTGAAGACAGCGATTTGGTTAGTATAAGCTTACCCAATAGTCTTACAAGCATTGGAGATTATGCATTTTCAAACTGTATATTACTAGAAAGCATAGTGATTCCAAATAACCTCCTCACCATTGGAGCATATGCATTTTTAGGATGCAATCAGTTACTTAGTATAACCATTCCATCCAAGGTAGCTTCAATTGGAGATTGCGCTTTGAATGGATTGTCAAGCATTTATGTGGACAATCAGAACCTACATTACACAAGTGAGAACGGCGTTCTGTTTAATAAAGATAAAACTACTCTTATTGCATACTCTTCGGGTAGAAATGATGATTATTACACCGTTCCAAACGGCGTGACCACAATAGGTAGCAACGCTTTTCAAGGAAGTCACTTTTATTACATATCATTGCCGAATAGCTTGGTCACTATCGGTAATTACGCTTTTTCTAATTGCTGGCCCTTAAAAAATATCGTTATCCCGGAGAAAGTAACTTCTATTGGAAGTTTCGCGTTTTCAGGATCCTATTATATGCAAAGTATTGAAGTTGAACAACAGAGCTCTATCTATTCATCTCAAAACGGAATATTATTGAATAAAGACAAGACAATACTTATCGCTTATCCATGCGGAAAGACATATTCAAGCAACATGATCCCAAACAGCGTCACAAAAATTGGCTCTGGTGCATTTGCACATTTTTACGGTAATGAACAAAAGCGTATTGATCTTCCAAGTCAAATAACTACTATCGGAAATTCTGCATTTGCTAATTGTAATAATTTATCCGCTATAACGATGTCCGATAATGTAACAACGATTGGAAAATCCGCATTCGAAAACTGCAGGCAATTGGAAAACGTAAAACTTTCCTGCAATATAACAACGATACCCGATTTTGCTTTTTCATCCTGTGTTTGCTTGGAAAATATATTAATCCCAAACAAAGTAGTGTCTATTGGCAACAGCACTTTTAAAGGATGCGCGGGCTTATTGAATATAATCATACCAAACAGCGTTACATCTATAGGCAACAGCGCTTTTAAAGAATGCTTAAGCTTTACTGATATTGTCATTCCAAACAGCGTAACATCCATCGGCAATAATGCTTTTGAAAGTGGATTCTTCTTATATATAACCATTCTTAGTAATGTAACATACATAGGAAAACACGCATTTGATGATTATTACTCCATCACCATCTTAGGAAATAAAGGCTCTTATACTGAAAAATATGCCAAACAAAACGAACTTTCTTTCTTGGATATCAATGAGCCAAGGTGGCAAGATATCGATGGAAAATATTATTATTTTAAAAACAACAAGAAAGTAACAAATTCCTGGGTTACCCTAAAAGGTAAAGTCTATTATGTCGATAAAAACGGCGTGAAACAGATAGATACTTGGGTTAAAGTAGATGGAAAAGAGTACTATTTAGATTTGAATGGCGTGAAAAGAGCCAATGCATGGGTCGAAACCAACAGAAAGTGGTATTATGTAGATAACGCTGGCCTCAAAAAAAAGAATTCGTGGATAAAATCAGCAAACAAATATTACTATGTCGACGGTTCCGGTGTTATGAAGACGAACACATGGATGAAGTCGGGCGGAAAGTACTACTATATGGGTGCATCGGGTGCCATGAAAACCAATTGTTGGGTTAAATTTGACGGAAAATATTATTATGTAAACAAATCAGGAGTAATGAAAACCAGCTCTTGGATTAAATCGGGAAGCAAGTATTACTATGTCGGCAGTTCCGGGGCAATGAGGACCAACAGTTGGATCAAATCAGGAAGCAAGTATTATTATGTGGACGGAAGCGGAAAAATGCTTGCAAACACATCCAAGAAAATTAAGAACAAGACTTATAACTTTAATAAAAACGGCATGTGCACAAACCCTTAATTCTACACTTTGATCATCTATAAATAGAGCACGAAACCCTATACAGGGTTTCGTGCTCTTTATGCTATCTATTTTAAACCGCTAATACAACTCAGCATTAATTTTTCTATTAATTCAGCCATCTGTTCACAGGATTCGGGCATACCTTTCATAAACCAAGACCGTACAAGCGCGATGCATCCAAAAGTAAAAAAGTCATAATAGTATTCATAATACTCCTCTTTACCCGTTGAAAACAACTTATGCCATTCCTGTTTGGTTTTAGGCCGACTTATTTCAATAACATCTGTCAAAAAATTAGATTCTTTTGTGTTTAAAACTGCAATAAAAATATCTGCATTTGCCGAGATATACTTAAACAAATCCAGCATGACCGCAGTCCAGACGGGAGAATCCAGCTGTTTATATCTTACAATAATGTTCAGAAAATCCTCCAGCGTTTCTTGCTCAATCTGTTCAAACAGGTCATAAATGTCTTTGTAATGGAGATAAAAGGTGCCTCTGTTAATATCAGCCGCATCCGTCAATTCAAGTACGGAGATATCTTTTAAGTCTTTCTCCATCAAAAGCTTTGTAAGCGTTTTTCTCAAGATGGCTTTCGTCTTTCTGACGCGACGGTCCGGTTTATTATTATCCATTTCCTTTTCCTCCGATTTACTCAACAGTTTTATCTGTAGTGTATATTATTCAACATATGTAAAACAGCTGTACATTGCATGTTTGGCTATTTTCTATTATAATGTGCATAAGACCAGAAATCAACTGCATGTCTATTATCTGAGTGAAAGGAACAAGATTATTTTATGAGTTTTATTACTTTTGAAAATGTAACAAAGATCTATCGAACAGGAGAAGTCACCGTTAGCGCTGTGGACCAAGTCAACTTTGAAATAGAAAAAGGAGAACTGACCGTTGTAGTGGGTGCCAGCGGAGCAGGAAAAACAACGGTTTTAAATATACTTGGAGGTATGGATACCTCCACCAGTGGCCGCATTTTAGTGGATGCATCCGAAATCAGCTCCTATACACCAAAACAATTAACCGCATACCGACGCTCAGATATTGGTTTTGTTTTTCAATTCTATAACTTGATTCCAAATCTCACCGCACTGGAAAACGTAGAACTTGCATCTCAAATTTGCAAAAACCCATTGGATGCCGCTCAGACACTTTCAGAAGTAGGACTAAGCGACAGAATGGGAAATTTTCCTTCTCAGCTTTCAGGCGGGGAACAACAGCGGGTTGCAATCGCTCGCGCACTTGCGAAAAATCCGAAACTGCTGCTCTGTGATGAACCGACCGGTGCACTGGATTACACCACAGGCAAGCTGATTTTGTCATTGCTTCAAAAAACCTGCCGTGAAAAAGGGATGACCGTTATCATCATTACTCATAACCAAGCCATCGTTCCAATGGCAGACCGAGTAATACACATCAAAAACGGCAAGGCACAGGATATTACCGTAAACAAGCAGCCTACTCCTGTCGAAAGGATCGAATGGTAAATGAAAAATGCATTTGTAAAAGACAGTTTGCGGCATGTTCGGGGGACGCTACACCGTTTCTTGTCGATTCTTATCATTACTGCACTGGGAGTTGCCTTCTTTGCGGGACTTCGGGCTTCCGGTCCCGACATGCGTTCTACGGCCTCATCCTATTATGATACTCTTAACTTCATGGATGTCCGAATGCTGTCAAATATGGGATTCAATCAAGATGATATAAAGGCTGTTGAAAGCGTTGACGGCATTTCAGGCGTTATGCCTGCGTATTCCTATGATGCTTTGGCACAACTTACAGACCAAAATATGACCATACGGCTGCAATCACTGAGCGAAAAGCCAAACGGCCAAAATGACATTAATCGTCCGAAACTAATTGAAGGACGATTGCCTAATCGCAGAGGAGAATGCCTTGCTGACTCTCAATTTCTGTTGTATTCGGGATACAAGGTCGGCGACACTGTGCAAATTATATCGGGAACCAACTCCCCTGTTTCGGACTCATTAAAAATTGACCGTTTTAAAATTGTGGGTACTTCAGAAAACCCTCTGTACATTTCTTACGAACGTGGTTCCAGCAGTGTCGGAAGCGGGAAAACTGAAGCTTACCTACTAATTCAACCGGATGATTTTAATATTTCAGTATATACGGAAATATAACTGACCGTGAAAAACCCGACCTACATTTCCCGCTTTGACGACTCTTTTGAAGATTTGCTGGAGCCGGTAAAAAACGCTCTGGAGAATGCGGGTAAAACACGATCAACACTTCGTTACGAAGAGATAAAAAGTGAATCACAAAAAAAATTGGATGATGCCAAAGAAAAGATAAAAAAAGGAAAGCAACAACTGTCTGATGGACGAAAGGAACTGGATGACGCCAAAACAAAGCTTAAAAAGGGGCAGGCTGAATACAATCGAAGCAAGACAGAATATGAAAAAAAGATTGCTGACGGAAAAAAACAGCTTGAGGAAGGATATACTCAATATAATCAGGGTCTAAAAAGTTATAATGAAGGAAAGGCTTTTTATGATGCTCTTGTTGCAGCACTAAATGCGGGCAACACTCCTCAGTCTATCCAAACGATTCAGACACTGGCTAAATCGCTGGACAAATCCAACCAAGAACTTGCGGCAGTTCTTTCCGCTTATGCGGCGAATCCTACTGATCCTGTAAGCGCTGCAACAGCACAAGGTGCCGCAGCACAGTTTGGCAAAACGCTTGACCAAAGCAATCAAAAGCTTAAAGAAGCGAAAGAAATTCTTGATGCAAAATCCGCTGAGCAAAACCAAGCGACTCTGAAAGGAAAAACTGCATTGGAAGATGCAAAAAAAACCCTTACAGAGTCACAGGCTAAACTTTTGGACGGCGAAAAAGAGTATGCAACTAAAAAAGCAGATGCGGATAAAGAACTTGCAGACGCACAGATGAAGATTACCGATGGCGAGAAGAAGCTGGCCGAACTAAAAACACCAAAATGGTACTTGTTAGACCATAATACCAACATTGGATTTGCCAGTTACAAACAAGATGCAAGGCGAATCGAAGCACTCAGCCTAGTGATTCCACTATTATTCTTCTTAGTAGCAGTGCTTGTTACAATGACTTCCATGACGCGTCTTGTGGACAGTGACCGCTCCTATATCGGAACAATGAAAGCTATGGGATACACAAATGCAAAAATAGCCCTGCGATATCTGTTGTATGCTATATCAGCATCGGTTATTGGCAGTATCATCGGGATTGTCTCAGGATTCAATATTTTCCCGCGCATCATTTTTAACGCTTATAAGATTTTATATACGCTTCCTCCAATCCAAATAGGATCCCACCCGTTTTATACGTTTATCTCGATGACAGCGGCAGTTGCATGTGCCGCACTGCCTGCGTGGTTCGCCTGTTTGCAGTCACTCAAAGAAGTTCCGGCCCAGCTGATGCGTCCGGAAGCTCCCCGCGTTGGAAAGCGTACCGTATTGGAAAGAATTACTCCTCTGTGGAAGCGGCTGAATTTTACACAGAAAATCGGAGTACGCAATCTTTTCCGCTATAAAAAGCGAATGTTTATGACCATTATCGGTGTAGCCGGATGTACAGCGCTGATGTTTACCGGGTTCGGAATTCGTGATTCCATTACAACCATTGTTGGAAAACAATACGATGAGCTTCGAAAATATGATTTGCAGATTGATTATACACAGGATCCCCAGCCGAAAGATATCAAGTCACTTCAAAACTTGCTGAATAAAAATACCGATATTGTATCGTCAACAGGGCTCCATCAAGCAACTGTAGATGCAATGAGCGGAAAAGAATCTGTTTCCGCCTTTTTAGTAGTGCCTAATGAGCCGTCTTCCCTTCCCGATTATGTTAATTTACGCAATCGCCAAACACAGCAGCCACTTACTCTTTCGGATAACAACGTTGTGATTACCGAAAAAATGGCTGATTTAATCGGCGTAAAACAGGGTGACAAAATCACCATTCGAGATAGTGATGTAAAAGAAGTTGTCGTTACCGTAGGCAGTATCTCAGAAAACTATCTGTACCATTATATTTATATGACGCCATCGCTCTATCACTCTGTATTCGGAACCGAACCGTCTGTCAACCAAACGCTCTGTCACTTAAAAAATCCTGGAAACGATGCTAACTCCTATCTGTCAGAAGACTTATTGGAACAATCAGCGGTAAGCGCTGTAAACTTTACCACCGACAGCATCTCTATTTTCGAGAAAATGGTGGAAGCATTGCGTTATGTAATTCTCGTTCTGATTGGATCCGCCGCCGCATTGGTGTTTGTGGTTCTGTTCAGCCTGACCACCATCAACTTGGAAGAGCGCGGACGGGAGCTGGCTACCATTAAGGTGCTTGGCTTTTTTAACCGAGAACTTGCGGTATACATTTACCGTGAGATTGCCGTATTAACTGTTTTTGGTACTGCGATTGGATTGCTTCTTGGCGTGGTTTTACAGCGATACATTATCACGACTGTAGAAGTGGACGCAGTTATGTTCAGCCGTGACCTTCTGTGGCAAAGTTTTGCATACTCCGCGGCACTGACTTTCTTATTTGCATTGTTGGTCGACCTCATCATGCTGCGTCATATTGCGAAGATTGATATGGTCTCTTCTTTAAAAAGTATTGAATAATTTATTTAATATCAATATCTCGAAATATTCAGAACAATAAACTATGATCAGACTATATTAAAAAGGCTCAAATCGGCACTTAGTTGCTGATTTGAGCCTTTTTTGAAAGAACTTCAAATATTGAACTGTCACATATAGTTCCTTATAAAATATCACTATTTTTTTAACCGCATATAATAAAGAAACATTGTTATGAAAATATGATTTTAGGGGCGTAAAATATGGATAACGAACACGCTGCACAACTTCTTGGAACCAAGAATGGTAAAAAAACAACTCCACTCGTCAGTATTGTAGTACTTGCTTATAATAACTTAGATTACACCTCCCAATGTATTGAGAGCATCTATCGCTATACCTCTCATATAGATTTTGAACTGATAACTGTTAACAACGGTTCAACAGACGGTACGGCAGAGTATTTGAACAGCTTATCCCATTCTAAAAAGATAAGCTTTCCTAAAAATATCGGGGTGTGCAAAGCGATTAATCATGGATTTCGGATTGCCGAAGGAAAATACACTATGAATGTCAGTAATGATATTGTCGTCACGAAGAACTGGCTTGACAATCTGCTAATTGCCATGGAAACAGATCCTAAAATTGGGATGATCGTTCCTATTTGCAACGCATCCTGTAACTATCAACAAATTAATCCGCCGGGCAAGTCGATGGAAGAGATACAAGCCTTTGCAGAGAAATACAATGTAAGCAATCCCAATCGATGGGAAGAACGTTTAAAACTTTCTACATATGCGGGAATCTATAGGACAAAGATTCAAAAAGCGCTGGGTGGGTTTGATGAAGATTTCAACCCGGGCTGTTATGATGACGATGCCATTTGTTTCAGCATACGACGAATGGGATATAAAGTCATTCTGGCCAAAGACACCTTTGTCCATCATTACGGAGCTTGTTCTTTCAATGAAGAATACGATAAAGATACAACTCTGCAAGTAAGAAATAAAAATCTATTCATGTTGAAGTTTGGCGTAGATCCTTATGTAGCAGGTTTAATTGATTATGATGTTTTGGATCTTTTCACTTATAATAGTGGCAATGATGTCAATATCTTGGGAATTGGCAATTCCTATGGAACCACCGCACTTCAACTTAAAAATATATGCAAGCAGTATGGCAACAATAACGTAAGCCTTTATTATCTGTCCGGGCAGAAAAACAATATGATAGAGCTGAAAACGATATGCGATGGCTGTATTTATAGCTCCCTCAGTGAGGTGAATGGGCTTTTTGGAAACAGGAAATATGAATATATCATTATAGAAAACCCGTCCGAAGGAATTGAAAACAAGAAAGAATTGTACACCACACTGTATAATCTTTTAAAACAAGGGGGCCAAATTGTTTGTACAGCGGCAAATGATAATATACTTTATGAAACGATGGGTATATTTTCAATTTTAGGCGCCCGATTCAATAAACATAAAAATTACTATTATTTATGTTTCTCAAGAACTTAGCTTATTTTTAATTAACATTCATTTTTGCTTCATAAAAGTTGTTAACTATTCCTCAACCATGGTTTTCACCCTTCTTGTTACTGTTTTTAACACTTGTAATATATCACAAATAATGATATATTATTTTCATAAGAAGTAACTTGACTATGATAAAAATACTATTCCGATGAAATTAACCCGCTCGATTAAAAACAATTAACAAAAAACAAGATACCCTGACTCTAAGAGGTGGTCCTTTTGACGTACAAACAAACATATGAATATATTTACAGAAAACTTAATGGTAAATACGCGCACTTTACTTTAGAGGATAAAGACGAGTTTACCAAAGAAGA
>JARBTU010000058.1 GCA_029240015.1 Oscillospiraceae bacterium
CTCGATTATATCAATAAACAGAAACAAAGTACTGTAAAAAAAATTAAAGTAAAATCTAGTAATTAATTTATACCAGAAAAAGACACTGTACAAGTTTTGTACAGTGTCTTTTCATTTTGCTCATAATTTTATTCTATATGAATCTACCGAGTTTACGATTTCCTCAATAATTTTACAATCTATTTAACGCTTCTATATACTCTTTAAATAATAAAAAAATACCCTCTACGTTTCCGTAGAGGGTATTTTTATGGTGCGGATGAAGTGACTTGAACACTCACGTCTTGCAACACTAGAGCCTAAATCTAGCGCGTCTGCCAATTCCGCCACATCCGCAACTGCTCAATTATATTACCATATCATAAATAGAATGTCAACAGATATTTATCTTGTTTGTGCAATTGAACAATTGTTTGGCCATTTCAGCATCTTTTTTTATGTTTAATGATAACTCTTCAATCGTATCAAACTTTTTTTCGTCGCGTAAATATTTGGTGAAGTACACTTGGACTTTTTTCCCATACAAATCTTCATTAAAATCCAATATGTGCGTTTCAGCTGAAGGAAGTCTTTCTCCCTCGATGGTCGGCTTAACACCCACGTTTGTAACTCCAAAAAATCTTCTCCCAAATACTTTGACCGTTGTTGCGTATACCCCATATTTCGGCACCAAGAACCCTTGTGGAAACTCTTGATTGATGGTAGGAAATCCGATAGAATTTCCCAACTGCATTCCTTTTTTCACTACAAAATCAATACAATAGTCGTAACCTAAAAGCTCATTTGCCCGACCCACTTGTCCTTGCAAAATAAGATTCCTGATTCTTGTTGAACTAACCGGTTCCCCTTGGTCAACCAGCGCAGGAATAATACAGGTCTCTATCCCATATTTTTTTGCTTCCTGAGATAGAAATTGAGCATCAGCCGATGCGTTTTTCCCAAAGTGGAAGTCGTATCCACAAACAACCACTCTCGCTTTCAATTTATCATGCAGAATATCTTTCACAAAACTCTTTGCGTCAAGCGGCATGATATCCTCAAATTTAGGGGTAATCACTTTTTCAACACCAAGCTCTTCAAAAAGTTGAAACTTCAGGCTGTCGCTTAAAATAGTTGCTTGGCTTATCTTTCTTTCGGGCTTCATAGAATGAACGCTGAAAGTAAATATCACAGGACAAAGCCCCTCGCTTTGATAAGATACAGCTTTTTTAATTACTTCTCTATGCCCACGGTGAACTCCATCAAAAAGACCTAAGGCAACACAAGAGGGGCGTCCAATATCTTTTACCGTTGTATATAGTTCCAAAAGGATTACTCCTTCCCAGAAAACATTTTTTCAATCCTCAATGCCATATCCTCACGATCAAGGCCTCCGAGTCCCATAAACTTGCCTTGATGGTCGAACACAGCGTGAAATCCATCTTTATCTTCATAATAAACACGGTTCAAATCAAGCCTGACTCCGTTCATAAACTTATGTGATTGAATCTCGTTCAAATTAATTTTAGGCAGTCCATCAAAAATTTTCTCAATCGGTAAGAGTACTCTTCTAAACGAATTGGTATCAGCAAGGTGCTGAGCCTGTTCAAGTGTAATGCAATCTTCAAGCAAAAATGCTCCTGCACGCGTTCTGCATAGTTCCGTAAGAGTTGCCCCGACACCTAGTCTCTGTCCGATATCATGGCAAATTGTGCGAATATATGTACCTTTCGAGCAAGATACTTGGATTCTTGCTGTCTGCTGTTGCTCATCAAAAGATAAAAGTTCAAGCCCCAACACGTTTATTCTTCTTGAGGCACGTTCAATTTCGATCCCTTTTCTTGCAATATCATAAAGTCTTTGACCATTCACACGAACCGCTGAATACATCGGCGGCACTTGATCCTGTTCCCCTTTAAATTCGTCCAGCACCTCTAATAATTGGTGCTGTTTGATGTTGCTTTCCTGTGTTGACAAAACATTTCCTGTAATATCCTGTGTATCGGTTGTCATGCCAAACCTGAAATCCGCGATATATTCCTTCGTATCATCAGGCATGATATCACAGGCGCGGGTCGCATACCCTACAAATATCGGCAAAACGCCCGTAGCCATCGGATCCAATGTTCCCGCATGACCAAGACGTTTTATTTTCATCATTCCACGCATTTTTGCAATAACATCAAAGGATGTAAAATCTTTTGGCTTGTTAACGCAAATTATTCCATTCATTTCATTTTTGTCCATTCCTGCATCAGGTAAATTAAAAAATCCCTTTTATATCAAACACCCAATGCAATTTTTACTTGATCTAATATTTCCTGCTTTGCCTGCAAATAACTCCCCTGCACGGTGCAGCCTGCGGCACGAAGATGACCTCCTCCGCCAAATGCCTGACAAATCTTAGAAGCATCTACCTGTTCAGATGTTCTCATGGACACACGATAGGTTCCGTCGGCTTTTTCTCTTAAAGTGACGCCCACGTCCACCCCTTCAATCTGTTTAGGAAGAGAGCTTACACCATCCAAATCATCCTCTTCTGCCCCGCTCTTATGCAAAACATCAGAGGAAATGCAAATAATTGCACACCTGTTATCAAAAAAGAATTCCATTGTGCTTAACACGCTTTGCTCTAAAACAATACGATTCTTTGTTTTAGTCTCAAACATGATCCTGTTAATCATTACATAATCTGCACCTAAATCAATCAATTTTGCGGCAACATCGTGCGTTTTAGAAGTTGTATTTGAAAATTTAAAACAGCCTGTGTCAGTCGCGACGCCTGTGTAAAGACAATCAGCAATAAGCGGTGTAATTTTAGCACCCATGCCGGTAACCACATCAAACATCGCTTCACACGTTGCACTGGACTCTACTGCTAAATAGGTGTTTTTGGCATAAAAATTATTCGATCTGTGGTGGTCAATACATAAATCAACTTTATCTTTATAGGATTCTAATTCGCTTCCCAAAAGCTGAGCATCCGCAACATCTACTGCAACAATAAGCTGAGGATCCATTTCATCAAATTCGGCTTGGTCTGTAAAATAGCTGTATTTTTGCGGAATCGGGTCAGAGCATATCGCTCTGACGGTTTTCCCCATGCCTTTTAGCGCATAAAAAAGCCCGTACCCGCTTCCCAGCGTATCCCCGTCAGGATGGTGATGCATGAGTATAAGAATATGATTGCTTTGTTTTAACATCTCTATGGTTTTTAATAAATCTATTTCCACTATTTTTTCCTCCGTCTGAAAACTAACTTAAATCCTCAATAATCCTGTTGATGTTTGCACCTTGTTCAATTGAATCATCCGCTATAAATTTAAGCTCAGGACAGCGACGAAGGTGCAGACGGTTGGAAAGTTCTCTCTTGATAAATCCACTCGCACTTTCAAGTCCTTTGACGGCTTCTTTGGATTTATCAAACCCTGCAATATCGCTGATATATAGCTTGCAGTGTGATAAATCGCCCGAAACATCCGCTTTTACGATAGACAGCATGGAGTCTTTGACGCGCGGATCCTTCAGCTCTCTTATAATGGAATAAACTTCTCTCTTGATATCCTCACTCATTCGTGAAGCTTTAAAACCTGCCATATCCTAATCTCTCTCCTTTATATATCTATATATCCCAAGTCCTTATTAGTCTTCTCTATATTCTTCTATAATAAACGATTCCAAAATGTCACTTTCTTTAATATCGTTAAATTTATCAAGCCCGATACCGCACTCATATCCTTGTGCAACCTCTTTGGCATCATCTTTAAAACGTTTTAAAGAATCAATTTTATCTTCTGCGATAACAATACCGTCACGAACCACACGAATCAGTGCATTTCTTGCCACTTTCCCTTCCAGAACATAACAACCGGCAATGGTACCGACATTGGTAATTTTATAAACCAATCTAACCTCAGCGCGGCCCAATTGAACTTCACGGGTTTTTGGTTCCAACATGCCCTTCATCGCTTGCTTCACGTCATCAATCGCATCATAGATAACGCGGTAAAGTCTTAGTTCAACATCATCCTGTTCTGCCATATCTCTTGCTACCGGGTCCGGACGAACGTTAAATCCAATGACAATAGCGTTGGATGTTTGTGCAAGCATGATATCGGATTTGGAAACAGCACCTACGCCGCCATGGATAACTTTTACTCTTACTTCTTCATTAGACAATTTTTCAAGCGATTGCTTGATTGCTTCAACAGAACCCTGTACATCGGCTTTTACAATAATGCCTAGTTCTTTTACGTCACCCTGTGCAATCTGACTGAACAGATTGTCGAGCGTAACCTTTTCATACGCTTTAAAGATTTCTTCTTTTTGGCTGTGCTTTCTTTGCCCAACAAGTTCACGGGCAAGTTTTTCGTTCTCAACTGCATTGAAAGTATCGCCCGCGGAAGGAACTTCATCAAGACCTGTAATTTCGACAGGAGTAGAAGGTCCTGCTGTTTCAACGCTTCTTCCTCTGTCATCCACCATTGCACGGACTCTTCCTACAGTCGTCCCTGCAATAATAACATCCCCTGTTTTTAGTGTACCGTTTTGAACAAGGAGTGTTGCAATCGGTCCTCTCCCCTTATCAAGTCTTCCTTCAATAACCGCGCCTTTTGCAAGACGGTCAGGATTTGCCTTAAGCTCCTGCATATCCGAAACCAAAGCAACCATTTCTAAAAGCTTTTCGATTCCCTCACCTGTCTTCGCCGAAACAGGGCAACAGATTACGTCACCGCCCCATTCTTCAGGAACCAATTCATGCTCTGTGAGCTCTTGTTTCACGCGCTCCGGATTTGCCCCCTGTTTATCCATCTTATTGATTGCAACAACGATTTGAACTCCTGCTGCCTTTGCATGGTTGATGGCTTCCACTGTCTGAGGCATGATGCCGTCATCAGCGGCAACCACAAGGATGGCAACGTCGGTAATCGACGCACCGCGCGCCCTCATGGAAGTAAACGCTTCGTGTCCCGGTGTATCTAAGAAAGTGATTTTCTTGTCGCCCACATTCACTTTATAGGCACCGATATGCTGTGTGATTCCGCCCGCTTCGCTTTCGGTTACATTTGCATCTCTGATTTTGTCAAGCAAAGAAGTCTTTCCGTGGTCAACGTGGCCCATAACGACAACAACCGGACTTCTTTCAACCAAATCGCCTGTTTCGTCTTCACTCACGTCAAAGAGTCTCTCTTCAATAGTAACAACAACCTCATGCTCCACTTTTGCGCCCAATTCTTCCGCAACAAGACTGGCGGTATCAAAGTCAATCACTTGATTTTGAGCTGCCATAACGCCAAGACCCATCAGCTTTTTAATAACTTCGCTGACAGTAACTTTTAACCTTTGCGCAAGTTCTGATACAATGATCTCATCAGGAATGCTCACTTTAAGCTGTTGTTTTCTTGCTCTTTCAAGTGCAAGGCGCTGAAGTTTTTGTGCCTCGGTCTCTTTTTTGGAGTACTGCTGTCTCGCTCTTTGTGCAGACTTTTGGGTAATCTTTTGTTTTTTGGTAAGATTATCCTTGTTCATGCGGTTGGCAGGAGCAATTTGCTCGTATCTCTCGTTGTATTTATCCAACTCTACATGAGAAGATCTGGTATCGACATGACGAACCGCTCCGCCCTGATTTGAGTTCTGGTTCTGTGTTACAGCAGGGATATTTGCATTCTGCTGTGGTTTAAGCTCCATCGTCTGCATCTTCGGGTGCGGCTTGTGCTGCTTCTGATTCTTATTGTTCTGCGGATTATTCGGTCTTTGGTTTGCATCAGGACCGCCGGCGTTTTGTGGCTGACCAGTCGCAGCAGGTTTTTGCTGTCTTGCAAAAGCATTTGGAGCAGCTGTTGAACTCCCCTCCTGTTTCCGATTGGGGTGATGCTGCATGGATCTATTCTGTTGTTGAGCCTGTGCAGGTCCGCCGCTTTGAGGCCTAGCTGCATTTTGAGGCTGGGCTTTTTGCTCTTTGACTTCAACCACAGCAGGTTTTTCCTTTTTAACGGCAGTAGCAAAATATTCGCTCAAATCTTTAACCTCATTTTGTTTTGTAAAATGGTCAAAAACAACATTCAACTCTTCCTGAGTCAAAGCTGTCATATGTTTTTTAGGTGTATCAAAGTGTTTGGATAAAAGATCTATGATGTCTTTGCTTGGGACGTTTAAGTCTTTGGAAACTTCGTGTAACCGATATTTTATTGTCATATATTATTTTCCTCCTATACTTACAGGCTTTGCGTAATCAGTGCTGAAATCTTTTGTGCCAGACCGTTGTCTTCCACACAAAAAATGCCTGCCCTTTTCCCAATGCCATATGCGAATTCGTCTAACGTTATATTTACCTGATACAAAGGTATATTGGTGTTAACAAGTAAAAAATCAACTTCTTTTTTCGTTTTGGGGGAGATATCTGATGCAATAAAGATTATCTTCGCTTTTTTAAGTGCAACAGATTCTTTCACTAAATCAAATCCGATAATCAGCTTTCCTGCTTTCTTGCATATACCCGCCATTGATAACAATTTATTCATCGTCCAAAAGCTCTCTTTCCATGCTTTCATAAACTTCATCCGGGATCTTCATGGAAAAACTTCGTTCAATCTTTCTGGACTTTCTGGCAAGTTTTAAGCATTCTGCATTTTTGCAGACATATGCGCCTCTTCCTGCTTTTTTCCCTGTCAAGTCAAGACTTACTTCGCCTTCTTTGTTCTTCACAACCCGAACCAGTTCGCGCTTTTGCTTCATCTCTCCGCAACCTGTGCACATACGCATAGGAAGTTTTTTCGTCTGCATAAAATTCACCCCTAAACTGTATTTTTTATCTATTGAATCCGCTTTCCGGACGAATGTCAATTTTAAATCCGGTTAATCTTGCCGCAAGCTTTGCATTTTGACCTTTGTTGCCGATAGCCAATGAAAGCTGATGGTCGGGAACCCTTACCCTGGCTTGACGGTTTTCAGGATCAATGATTTGCACATCCACTACGTCTGATGGAGCAAGTGCTCTCTTTATAAACTCTTCCGGTTCCTCGCTGTATTTCACAACGTCGATTTTTTCACCTTTTAGTTCATTCACGATATTTGCCACACGAGCGCCTTTGGGACCGATACAGGAACCCACCGCGTCAACATTCTCATCTTTTGCCCAAACGGCAATTTTGGAACGGGAACCGGGCTCACGTGCAATTGATTTTACTTCAACCGTTCCGTCGAAAATTTCGGGAACTTCAATTTCAAATAATCTTTTTACTAAATCTTTATGGTTTCTGCTTACTTTTAATGTGCACCGTTTTTCGTTTGTAACTACATCCGAAACATATACTTTTATTTTTTCGCCTTCTACCAAGACTTCATTTGGAATTTGTTCGTTTTTAAATAACATCACTTCGTTTTTATCAATCTCTATGGTAGCATTCCCTGTCTTAGGCTCAATCTTTAAGACGGTAGCCATCACGACCTCATGAAGCTTGCTGTTGAACTGTTCCAGCATTTGCTCTCTTTCCGCCTCTCTGATTCCCTGGCGGATAACATGTTTGGCTGTCTGTGCGGCAATTCTTCCAAACTGCTTGGTTTCTAATTTTATCTCAACAGGACTCCCTACTCTTGCTCTCTTATTATATTTAAGAGCTTCGTCAATTAAAATCTCGTTGATCGGATCTTCAATTTCATCCACTACCATTTTGGAAACAGATACTTTAAATTTTCTTGATTCAGGATCGATTTCTACATTTACAATATCAACACCGCTATGGTCCCTCTTTACTGCGATTCCGATAGCTGTTTGAATTTTCTCTAATAAATACTCCGCAGGAATCCCTTTTTCTTTCTCTAAAAGCTGTAACGCGTCAAAAAATTCGTTATTCATTTTTCTAAACCTCCAATTCTCGGTGCGACTAAGATGCATTCATCTTTATAATTAATTCCCTTTCCTGTTCGTCGCCCGATAAACAAGTGGGAAGGTTTCAATCAATCACTAAAACCGATATCGCTGTCATCATCAAGTTTTACATAAGCACACTCGTTTATTTCAAACTGATGTTCGCCTGTTTCGTTTTGAATTGTTATCTTATTGTCTTTAAAATCTTTAAGGATGCCAAACACTTCACGTACATCATTAATAGGTCTTATCAGACGGACTTTCACTTCCTGTCCGACGGAAGACTCAAAATGCCACGCTTTTTTAAGCGCTCTCCCCAGTCCAGGAGAAGATACTTCCAAATAATAACTTTGATCGATAGGGTCGGTTTCGTCTAAAAGTTTCCCGACTGCACGGCTGACCGCTTCACAATCATCGAAACTAATTCCTTCTTCTTTGTCAATAATAATACGCAAAAACCACGAAGAGCCCTCTTTTTCAAATCGAACATCCCATAAAGCAAGTCCAAGCTCATCTGTTATCGGTTTTGCCAGTGCAGTAACGATCGATACGGTGTTTCCATCTTTTTTTGGCAATAAAATCACTCCAACATAAACGAAAGACCGGGTCAATTCCCAGTCTTTCTTATTCTCAATTCTTTAATTTTCTTAATTATACCACAGGCTGTTATATAATGCAAGCATTTTGAATAACATTTAATCATAATAGTAAAACAAATAACAAAAATTCTTTATTGTGTTAACAGTTATCGTGTGATTTATTCATACTTATTTGTATTGTTTTAATACTTTTGCGGTATTTGATGAAATAATATTTGTGTATTTTTATATTGATTTTTAATATCGCATATGATATACTGAGGTAACAATTCATTTTAGTATATTTTTATTGGCAATGGGGCCAATAGTTTGTATGTGGTATTTTTAGCACATACAAACTATTGGTCCCATTTTATTTTGTGTTTTTTTACAGTTTATATGCCGGCATAACTTCGCTGTAAAAACACAGACTGCCTAATATTAATATAAATTGATGAATAGATTAAATAAGGGGTGTTTGTCATGAAATTAGATTCAGGAAATATCGCATGGATGTTAACTTCATCCGCACTGGTACTGTTAATGACACCAGGTTTGGCATTCTTTTACGCAGGACTTGTAAAACGTAAAAACGCAGTAAACACAATTATGTCATCAGTATTTGTTATGGGACTCGCTTCAATTTTGTGGGTATTAATCGGTTATTCATTGTCATTCAGTGGGGATATTGGTGGTATTATTGGTAACCTTGATTGGTTCGGTTTAAACGGGGTTGCTCCGGACGCCCCAGGACCTATATCCACTGTTCCTAATCTTTGCTTTTCGATTTTCCAAATGATGTTCGCGATTATCACACCTGCACTGATTACTGGTGCTATTGTTGAAAGAATGCGTTTCACATCATTGTTTATTTTTATTGGCGTATGGTCAATCATTGTTTATTATCCTTTGGCTCATATGGTATGGGGCGGCGGATTCTTGTTCGACATTGGCGCACTTGACTTTGCAGGCGGCGACGTTGTACATATCAGCTCAGGTGTCAGCGCACTTGTACTTGCTCTTGTTCTCGGCAAACGTAAACACTATGGAAAAGCAGCTTATCATCCGCACAATGTTCCTTTCGTTCTCTTGGGCGCCGCACTCTTGTGGTTCGGTTGGTTCGGATTCAACGCAGGAAGCGCTGGTGCTGCTGACGGTATCGCAGTAAACGCATTTATGACGACCAACACAGCTGCTGCTGCTGCTTTGCTTTCCTGGATGCTTATCGAAAAAATACACAACGGAAAACCAACTCTTGTTGGCGCATCAACCGGTCTTGTTATCGGACTTGTAGCAATCACTCCTGGCGCCGGTTTTGTTCCAATCTGGGCCTCAATCATCATTGGTGCTTTGGTTAGCCCGATCTGCTACTTCTTCATTACTTATGTAAAACCTAAACTTGGATATGACGATGCACTTGATGCTTTTGGATGTCACGGTATCGGCGGTATCTGGGGCGGAATCGCTACTGGTCTTTTCGCTCACTCTTCCGTAAACGCTGCTGTTACCAATAATGGTCTTTTCTATGGCGAAGGAAAACTGATCGTTAGCCAGCTTATCGCAATCGGTGTAACCATCGTGATTGCTGTTGTTGGTACATTGATCGCTGTTGGAATTGCTAAACTATTCACTAAGAATATCAGAGTTTCTTCAAGAGATGAAGATACAGGTCTTGATGTTTCTGAACATGGTGAAATTGCATATCCTGCTTTCAACGGAATGGACTAATCGTAACCTATTGAAAAATATGTTGCAAAAGTATATAGTAAATATACATCCAAAATTATTTAAGGAGTTGAGTCAAATGAAAAAAATCGAAGCTTTTATTAGACCGGAAAAACTCGATGACATAAAAGACGCTCTTGCTGTGCTCCACGTTAATGGATTGAGTATCAGCCAAATCATGGGATTCGGAAGCCAAAAAGGCTGGAAAGAATATATCAGAGGCTCAGAGGTTGAGGTTAACTTTCTTGCTAAAATAAAAATTGAGATTGTCGTGCTGGATGAGCAGCTCGATGCTGTTGTAACCAGCATCTGTGAAAACGCCAGAACGGGCGAAGTGGGCGACGGAAAAATCTTTATCTATAACATTGAGGACGCTATTCGTATTCGTACCAACGAAAGAGGAAACGACGCGTTATAATCAAAACATTCTTTCTTATAAAAAATACACGTACGCCGCTGTTGCGGATACGTGTATTTTTTATTGTTTTATTTTACTCTTCCATTTGTTTTCCAATAAACGATGCCGCAGCTTGAACAAGCTTTACCTGCACTTCATTAGCAACTGTATCTTCATCACCCGAGACATACATAATAGACCCACACACATCTCCCGAAGCTATAATCGGAGCACACACCAATGCATGTCGGTCTACACCTTCGACCGGATTAATTCTTGGAGATTGATTGTCTTTCACGATAATATTTTTTCTGGACTCCATGGCATCTTCAAGACTATGCGACACTCTTCTTTCCAAAAGCTCTTTTTTAGGTACCCCCGAAACTGCGATGACATGATCCCTGTCACAAACCACTGCAGGAAGCCCGCCTGTTTTATGCAGAACATCAGCATACTGAGATGCAAACGACGATATTTCCCCAATAGGAGAATATTTTTTAAAAATAACTTCGCCATCATTGCTTGTATATATTTCAAGCGGATCACCCTCACGGATGCGCATGGTTCTTCTGATTTCTTTTGGAATAACAACACGACCGAGATCATCGATTCTTCTTACTATGCCTGTAGCTTTCATATATAATTTTCCTCCACCTTTTCTTAATTTATAGGAATATAAAACTTTGTTTTGATGAAAATAGTATCTGTAAAATGGTGGATTAATATGCAACTATTTTTTGTGTTTTTTAGAATTTTTATTATAAAAATAAAACCAACTGATAAAGTTAAAAATTTACTGCGAACAAAAAAAATAAGAAGATGCCTTACATCTTCTTATTTTTTTCACTAATCTTACTTTTACTCTCAAATATAACCAGTAATGCTCCAAAAAATATAACCGCTACACCCATGATTCCAACAATCGTTATCGCCGTAGAATTAATAAGAAAATGGAACACAACCGCCCATAGTGAATAGGTCGCATTCAGCCCCATCGCATTCGTTGCTCCTATCGCATGCATGGAATAATACCAAAGGGCAAAAGACAAAGCACCTATTCCCGCAATTATAAAAATTGTCCTGGTTAAATTAAAATCAAATAGTTGAGAAAGCTTTGAAAACTCACTGTGCTGCAGAACGATTGGAAGCATCAATACGATAAATAAGAAAGAGATTATTTGATTGATTCCCAATGCAACACTCTGAGGTGCACTTTCCTGCAAACAACGAGTCGTGATGATACCTTCGATCGCCCATCCGATTGCCGCCAAGAGAGCGCATCCGACGCCGAAAAGAAAGTCGTTGGTTTTGATATCTTGAGGCGGCGTGTACGAAATCAAAATGGTTCCAATCACTACCAGCATAATTCCAAAACAAAGATTTTTTCCAAACTTTTTTTTCAAGAAAATCTTTTCTATCAATGCGGATATGACCGGATAGCAGGAAGCAACCGCTATTGCATATACCGCCGCAAACAGAATCCCTACATAGTTCAGCGTAATGCCAAGAGCTCCGCCCACCACAGCGGCAAGAATTAACTTTTTGTTTGCCATAATAACAGAAAAATATTGCTTGATATTCTTTGTAAAAATGCTGTGTGTAAGCACCCAAACCGCCGAGAACCCATTATGCAAAGCGGAGGCAAGAACCGCTGCCGATATCATGCGAAAGCTATTAAATGCAGGGTGTTCCATGGCGTTCCCCATTAAAACGCCATCCAGTCCCCAAAGAACAGCGGCAAACACACCAAAAAGAATTCCTTTTTGGTGTGTTTGGTATTTGTTATGATGCAACTTCCATGCCGACCCCTTGTATCAGTTCAATCAAAGAAGCTCTGAGTTTGATAAAGTCCGCTGAAGCGCGAATACTTTCAAAACTCGTATCTTCTAATTGCTGCAGAGGATTGATAAAGTCGCTCACAATCCTTCCGGGGTTTGAATTCATAATGATAATCCGATTGGCAAGCAACAAAGCCTCTTCAACATCATGGGTAATAAAGAAAAAGCATTTATTGGCGTCTTCCCAAATCTTTCTGATATGCTTCTGCATTGATTCGCGTGTCAAGGCATCCAATGCGCTGAATGGCTCATCTAGCAGCACGACCTTGGAATCCGTAGCAAGCGTCCTTGCTATCGCCGCTCTTTGCTTCATCCCGCCTGACAGCTGGTGAGGCAGTAATTTCTCAAAACTCTCTAACCCAACAAGCTGTATGTATTTTTCGCAGATCTTTTTTCTCTCATCCCGGCCACGATTCTGCATTTTAAGCCCAAACTCAATGTTTTTTTCTACACTCAGCCACGGAAAGAGATTCGGCTGCTGAAATACAACCCCCACATCAGGATTCGGTTTTGTATGCGGTTTTGCATCAATAAATACGTTTCCCGATATATCGTTGTTATATCCTGCAATCACGTTAAGCAGAGAAGTTTTCCCACACCCTGACGGACCCAGCACGCACACAAAATCATCATTATACAGTTTTAGTTCGATATCTTTTAAAACATGGATGTTTTTCTTTTTATTGTTATAAATCAGATTTACGTCTTTTAATTCAACCGTGCACTCTTTATGTTTGGGCTTTGTTTCATGAGTCTGTTTCAAATCAAGCATCCTGTCACACCATCTTTATCTTTTAAAAATTCAAGCTGTTATTTATATAAGTCTGTGAGAACTTTTCCCTTGAAGAAATCCAAATCCGGTGATTTGGTAACAGATTTCTGAGACAACAAGAAATCACTGGTATCTTTAAGCAACTGCGGAAGGTTACCCGGTTTCTCGGTTGTTCCCAAATACTCTTGTTTGGTCTGATCTGCACTGTCCAAAACAACAATCTGGCTCATCGCTTCTTTGGTTGCATCTTTGCTTAACCCCAATTCAGCGGAAAGGATATTGACTACTTCATCGGTACCTGTTCTGTATTCTTTTGTTGCTTGGTTAAGAATCTCTATATACGCTTTTACAACTTCAGGATATTTATTTGCAAAGTCGTTGCTTACAATACCAAACTCACCGGTAATGGCGCCTTTTTCTGCAACTTCTTTGGACGAAATAATTCTTTTTCCGTCATTGTCAAGCAAGTTTTGCTGTGCCGGCTGCCACACATAAGCTCCGTCAATGTCCCCTCTTGACCAAGCGGCAAGGATATCGGGTGCCTGCATATCAAGAATGGTTAGGTCTTTCTCTGCAATGTTATTCTGTTTTAATGCAGAAAGCAAGCTAAAGTGTGAAGTTGAGCCAAACGGAGCGGCTATTTTTTTGCCCTTTATGTCCTGAATCGAATTAATTCCTGCACTTTTTTTCACTACCAATGCTTCACTGGCACCGATAATATCGTGTAAATAATAAATTTTATAAGGAAGCTCGTTAACTAGTCCTGATGTTCCCGGAGGTGTTCCGATGGTTGCGATATCCAATGAGCCTCCTGCCATAGCTGTGTTTACATCACGGCCGATGTCAAACTTGGTATACTTGATGGTAACGCCCGGAAATTTCTTTTCCAGCAATTTTTGGCCTTTTGCAAGGAGTTCTCCGTTTGGTGACTGGAAATATCCAAGACGAATTTCTTTTGGAAGATTTGCAGCAGCTGTGCTTGCGTTAGAATCGGTTCCGGGGCTGGTTTTTCCGGTTGTTCCGCATCCTGTTGCAAAAACAGACAGCGCCAGCACAGCCGAAATGAGTAATGATACTTTTTTTACAGATTTCTTTTTCATAAGAATCCTCTTTTCATAAATTATTGATCGATCCAAGGTGAAACACGTTTTATAATAAACCGAATAAATGAATCCAAAACAATTGCAATGGCGCCCATAATGATAACGCCCATATAAACGATGTCGTTTCTCAAAAACTTGCTGGCATCAAGCACCATCCAGCCGATTCCCGAAACTGCCGCGACCATTTCCGCCGCAACAAGCGTCGCGTAAGCGACTCCGATAGAAGTCCTGAGACTTGTTAAAATATCAGGCAAACATGATGGAAAGATAACTTTTGCGAACAGCCTTACTCCGCTGGCCCCCAACGATTTCGCGCCTTTTATTCTATCTGCAGGAATCTTTTGAACGCTGAATATGACACCAATTAACAAAGGAGCAAAAGCGCCCAGAAACAACAGCATAATTTTAGATTGATCTTCTATTCCTAGGTAAAGAACAATCAGCGTATAGTAAGCCAAAGGAGGCAATGGCCGATAGAACTCTATGAACGGGTCAATAATTGCACGCACGATTTTAGAACTGCCCGCTACCAATCCCAACGGCACTGCAATGGCAATCGCAAAACCCAGTGCAATAAACAATCGTTTCATGCTGACCAGGATATGTGTGAGCAAACTTTCGCCTTTGTAACCATTTTGAAGGACATCAACGAAGGCATCCCAAACTTTTCTTGGTGAAGGCAAAAAAACTTCATTAATCATACCCTTGCTTGTTACCGTCTGCCAAATTATGAATACAACCAATACGGAAACAACCGAAATCAATTGATAAAACCATCTGCCTTTTTGTCGCTTTGCAATTTTTAAATCTGTATTTTTATTATATTCTGACAAATGCATTCCTCCCTATCCTTTACTGATTTCACTTATATCCATTTGGTAATCGCTTCAATTAATTCGCTTTTAGACTTCATACAATCCACACGTGTAATCATAGCCCCGTTTTTATATAGTAGAAGAGCAGGTATTCCCTGCAGTCTACATCGTGCGACCAACTCTTCGTTTTCGTCCACTTCCACTTCATAGAACCGTGCGGAAGAATGGAGTTCTTTTGCTATTTCTTTGATGACGGGGAGCTTTATCTGGCATACACCGCAGCGCTTTGCACCAAA
>JARBTU010000059.1 GCA_029240015.1 Oscillospiraceae bacterium
GAGCCTCATCAGAATTATGCTACTTTTAAAGATGGACACCATATCATGAAAATCGTTGATGCATGCCTTAAAAGCAGTTCGCTTCGTGAATGGGTAAACATTGATTAAAAGAGTTTTATATTACCCACAAAAAAGCTATTCATTGTACAAGTACAATGAATAGCTTTTTTAGTAGCTTAAATGAAGAACTTTTTTAAGAAAATCTCCCAGCAACACCATTGGACTGGGTATCACAACTCCCGACACATATAATATAGAAAGAACTACGCCTGTAATAAAAAAAGCTCCTACACAAAACAATTCCTTATATTTTTTTTGCTTAATCAGAGGCAAAAAATCTATCAGCGCAATGACCAAGAAAGCAAAGATGACATATGGCATATCAAACTACCTCCTCTGTCTGAGGCAACTTTCTCATCTTTGCGATAAGCAATGTCAGCATAGGTAAAACAAATTCAAACAGTGTCCATAAAATCGGCGTAGCGTTGGTACCCGATTCGACGTGCTGCATAGAAGAAGAGTATAAAATGAACGCATAAACAATAGCTAATGCTCCAATCGATAGAATAAAAGGTTTAAATGTTTCAAATTTAAAGATTTGCGCCAATGACAAGACAGTCACATAATATAAAAAAGTAACTTTGGCAAATAGCAGAATGATAAGAACGGACGCAAACATGATTTCCAGCCTGCTCAGTGCTTCCATCAGACTTGCCATTCTTTGCGTTTCAAAAGAAGGAAGTGAAAAAAGACCCAAAACATTCCCAAGAACCGCGGTATCTCTCAGTATCACCACCACCAAAACAATTCCTCCGATTACAAATCCCCATAAAAAAAACTTGGAAATTTTTTTAGGCGGCAGTTTGATATTGGGCGTAATCATTAAAAACACCACGACTTCTCCAAACGGAATCGTCGATACGACATGGGTGCCATGAACATATTCCATCGCCGGTTGGTCAAACATTGGCAGAAAATTTTGAAAATCAATAAGATTAGCAGTAAATACCACTGCTAAAGCCAGGATGACTATTTGTATGATGGAAAAAAGCGTATTGTAACGTGTGACAACTCCTATTCCAAAACGCACAGCCCATGCACATACAAGTAAGAATAAAAACATAATAACAATACTGGGTGTTTTTGGCATAATTGTTTGATGAACAAAATCACTGAGATCTCTTAAGTTTAAAGATGTTAAAGTTAAAAAATACCAAATATACATTGCAGATATGATGTTACCCACAACGGGTCCAAATACCAATGTGTTAATCTGAATCAGATTTTTATCGGGAAAATTTCGCATAATTGAAATAAATATAAATAAAAAAGGCAGACACACCAAAAACGCTAAAATGACTACTATCCATGAGTCCTGTTTTGTAATACCTACAAAAAACGCGGTCAGCAAAGAGGAAGCCTGCATATAACACGCAACAGAAAACATAAACTGAACTGCTGTAATTTTACCTTTATCTATCTGCATGGCTATTTTTTATCCTCCATATTTAAAGATGCACCTATTTTCCCTGGATTGATTATTTCCAATTTAATATCTGTGTTTATTTTTAATTTTGGAAACAACTGATCCCACTTATTTTTCAAGCTTTTCCATTCCTTGGGGTAATTTCTGTGGAATGCTGTGCCGAAGCCGAAAATATCTGAATTAAGTCTTTGCGCTTCCGATAAACAATTCATAATATCTTGATGGACTTTCTCATTAGCCGCACGCTGAAGCAAAGGAACGATTTCATTTAAATTCATCGAGTCAAACCCTTTTATTTCGTCCAAAACCATTTGACCTCTAATTTGAAGCGAAACTGAAATCACCCCGTCTTTTTGAATAATGGGTTTCATACTGCATTTTATGTTAAACGCCTGCATGTTTCCATAACCCGGATCCAAAGAAATCTCTAAGGGAATTTCTTTAATCCTGCCCATTGTCCAAATATACCCATCTATTTGTTTTGAAGTTAATTGACCCACCATCTTATCTTTTTTAAAGATTGCCATACCGTCAACGGCAAGGAACGTGGTATCAATTCCTTTTTGCACACTCACAATCGGTGCTATAGCGGAGGAAGTAGGTTCAATTAATCTGCTTACAAAATCTTTTAAATTAATTCTTAGAGATTCCGAAATATTTGTTTCATCCCGAAGAATTTCCGATAAAGAAATTGCCGAATTTTTCTCCGGTTGTGTTTTGACAGTCAAAATATCCTTGGCCTTTGAATCTGCTACCAGAAACCAAACCTCCATACGCATTTGATAATACCTTAAAAATACGTCAATATAGGATTGGACCCCTTTTTCCGCTTGCTCTTTACCAAAAATAATAACCTGATTATGCTGTAAAAAAGGGGTTCGGCTATTTTTTGTATTCATTGATTCAAAAGCAGAAAGAATTCCTTTTGAAGTTGCTTCCATTACTAAAAAAGAATCGTTATCTCCTCCTGCACTATCTTGTTGAAGCGCCCCCCCGGACGGCTGTGTCTTCCCTATCTGCGCTGTTAAATTAATCTCATCGGGATTTTGTGATGTATCAATTCCGATTCCTGTCACGATGGAAATCGTGTCAATCTCCTTACTGTCCCAACAACCGGTCGTAAGCAAAGTAATGGATAAACATAAAATAACGCTTATGATTCGATTTACAGATGTCGTAAAATTTTTTTTCATGTCTTTATCCTTTCAAAAGATACTTTTAAGTCTCTTGGTGGTCATTTGATCTTCTCGTAGAAGGAATAAAGGTTTTTCTTCTTTTCTTATCTATATATGCAATGTCCTTAGGTCTCCCAGACATGCTCCATAACGGCATTCGGACAAAGCTGTCCTGCAAATCCTGAGAAGGTATGACGGTTCCAAAATAATCCACGCCAAAAGACTTTAAAGAAGCAAGATGGACAAGTATTCCTAAAAGTCCTATGGCGATCCCGAATCCCCCAAGGGCTGCGGAAAAAACCATCAAAATGAAACGCAGTATCGATACCGAATCAATTTGCACGGGAATCACAAATCCCGCTACAGCCGTAAACGCAACTGCAATAACCATAGGCGCACCCACCAGTCCCGCTGCTACGGCGGCATCCCCCATAATTAAGGCACCAACAATACTGATGGCTTGTCCGACAGGGCGAGGCAGTCGAAGTCCGGCTTCTCTGAGAATCTCAAAAGAAAAAACCATGATAAGTGCTTCGATGAAAGAGGGAAACGGTGTTCCTTCGCTTGCGTTTGCGAATGTGAATAATAATGTCGTGGGAATCAGCTCCTGATGAAAAGTCGTCAATGCTATATAAATCGGTACGGTAAAAATAGAAATAAAGTATGCCATCAATCGCAGCATTCTGGTAACGCTTGCATAAAGAGGCCGTATACAATAATCTTCAGAAGTCTGAAAGCTTTCAATAAATAAATAAGGGGCTGTGAGCACAAACGGACTTCCATCTACGATAATTGCTACGCGCCCTTCCAGTAACTTTCCTGCTATCACGTCGGGCTTCTCGCTGTAACCGACCGTGGGGAAAACGGAAAAAGGCGCATCTTCAATATATTCTTCAATATATCCCGAGTCCAAAATCGAATCCACTTCCAGCTTTTCCAGTCTTTTTTTAACCATTTCTATAATTCTGGGTTGGGCTACTTTATCAATATATGCTATACACACATCTGTGAGTGATTTTCTTCCTATCTTCATCTGTTCCATTTTAAAATCGGGACTTTTAATTCTGCGGCGTAAAAGCGCTGTATTGGTGCGGAAATCTTCTGTAAAACCTTCTCTGGGACCACGAACCACCAACTCTGTTTGAGGCTCGGTAACATTCCGCTTCTCCCATCCTTTTGTGCTGATAAGCAGTGCTTCTTTAAAGCCGTCAAGCAAAAAAACCGTCTCTCCTGCAAGGCATCCTTCTATCATTTGAGTTTGATCTTTAATTTCAGACATATCCCCTGAACAGAGGATTGTTTTTTTGATAATATCCATGGACATATTCTCTATTTCCATGCCATCACCAATGTTTTTATTTAAAATCAACGGCTTTATAATGCTCTCTGTAATCGTTTTGCTATCTACAAGTCCGTCAATAAAAATTAGCGCTCCACTAAGTTCTAGATTTTTACCAAATAAAATTTCATGTATTTTTAAATCCCCGCTATCACCGAAAATCAGTTTTAAGGAATCAATATTGTCCTTTAATTTATCTGACAATCCCTTGGTTTTCTTCTCAGCAGATTGAGTTTCTATGGGTGGTGTTTGGTTTTGTTTAAACAGAAAAGTAATTTTCTTGACTAGAAATTTGATAAACATTGGCTCACCCCTTATTTTATAAGTGATATTTTAATAAAATATTGGCAATAACCCATTGTTTTATTCAATTGCTAAAGCCGCGGATGACATACTGTTCGACAGGAGACTGCACCGACGGATAATAACGAGATAAAAAATTTTCACCAGAAACACAATAACCCGCCAAAGTAAAAATACTTTGGCGGGTTATTGTGCACATGGAATCAGTTTTCTTTGTCTAACAAATATTTTTTTACTCCATTTAACATATATCCTTTTGCCAGTTCCTCAATTGGAGTTGAGTCCTCTTCCGACTTCAACTGTTCAATGGTATCCAAATCATATCCTTGCTTTATAACAATAAATTTATCTCCACTTAAAGACAATGCTTTTGCAGGACATCCGTAAATACATTTCAGGCAAAGAACACATTCTCCGCCAAAAACAGGCACTTTGTCTTGAATCATGATATTCTCTCGCGGGCATGATCTCGCGCATAGACCACAACCCGTACAAGCTTCATTCAGCTTGATCCGTTTTCCAAGCCGTGCAGAACCATGTTTGGATTTATAAAACTCCGCGGCAGAAGAGAAAAACCTGTCAAGCAGGTTTGGACGTGTTCTGCGCGTCACTCCTAAAAACAAATCATCAACAATTTTCTCTACTTTAGCAGGAAGAATCTCCAGCAAGAGAACAGACAATTGATTGGGTGTTTGCATAAAAATATTGGACGGCATCACAAGCATCTGCTCATAAACGACTTCATAACCTTTTTTCTCCAAATGTCGGATACAGTGTAAACGGCAGGCGGTATTGGGTGTTATCTCTCCTCCTCCCGATACAGATATTACCACCGCAGGGGTTTTGTTTGCTTTAGAAAGGCTTTTAATATATTCATAGATGGGTTGCGGTGCATTTAAAGCATAAACAGGAAACAGAACTATCAGCATTTCTTGATTTGTGTCTTGGGAAGACTCTTTTTTCTTAAGTTCCTGCTTTTTAACTTCTGCACCCCTTTTTTTCAGACAGGCCTCAAACCTTTCCGCGACCCTTGCGGTACCACCTGTTCCTGAAAAATATACGAGTCTTACGTTGTCGGGTTTTTGATATGTATGAATAGAAAAGACCTCCTTGTCGCTTAAAACAATTTAAATAAAATATACTATGCTTTTTTGTGGCTGTCAATTCCAAAACGTGATAATCTAAAGTAATAAAGAGCAACAATTCCAGCAAATTGTTACTCTTATTTTTTAGCTTTTATTACTTTCAAAAGTCTTTCTAATATCAGTAGGTGTTGTGCTGTTGTATTTTTTAAAAAGACGGTTAAAATAATCTGCATCCTTATACCCCAACCGATTGCAGATTTCGTAAATTTTAAGTTCGCTGTGCTCCACCAAAAACCGCGCTCTCGCCATGCGGACCGACGTGACATAATCATTAAAGCGATGACCTGTTTTTTGTCGAAATGTATTGCTAAGATAGGTATGGTTGATATAAAACTTCTCCGCAACAGAAGAAAGCTTAATTTCAGATTCGGGATTTTCAAGAATAAAGTGACAAATATTATGTAGTACACCGTTCGCTTCACGCGGGATAAGGCGGTGAACGAAATCAAAAAGTTGATACAAAGATTCTTTATAGATATCGGCACAATTTTTATAATCATCGATATCCGGCTCTTTATAACTGCTTTCGTCTAAATAAAGCTGGAGCCAGCTATAATGAGAAAAAATTTCCGAAATGATGTTGATATAAAACCTGCGGATTACAACAGTGCACCCCGAATCTTCTTCTCCGCTCATATGCAGAATACTTTTTGCTGTGTTTAAAAATAAATCCACAACTTGATCATCATTTTTTCCAATAAGCGCAACCGTATTTTTTTCTTCCACCGAAGGGTAAGAAGTCATTGCTCTTCCCTTCTGAGCTATCCCCTGTTCCAGAGATTTTTGGGCTTCCAAGGCATCAATAAATTGTTTCGTTCTAGAAAGAAGTTCCGACACTTCCTGCTCTTTTGCGGGCTTAACAAGATAATCAAATGCACCCAATACAATTCCCCGACGGGCATACTCGAATTCACTGTGTTCACTGAGAAGAACAACACAAGAACATAATTTTTCTTTCTTAATTTCCTGCAAAAGCTTGATTCCATCTATTCTCGGCATACGTATATCTGTAATAACAAGGTCGTAATGATTGGATCTTAGCATTTCCAATGCCTGTACCCCATCCGATGCTTTCCCTGCAATCTCAAATCCTAAACCTTCACCCCAGACTTTTAGACGCTTTAATTCAAGGATAAAAATATCCCTATCATCCACGATAAGTGTTTGGTACATAATAACCCCCGCCCATAAAAAATAAAATCTCTTTTCGCCCATAATTCATACTAAACATATATGTATATTATAATATAAGTAGCACTTTAAATCAACAAAAAGTTAATAATTATTGCTCAAATGGAATTTTTTTTATATATAGTTATGATTATCCATTATCAGTCCAGTACTTTATCAGAAGGAAAGGTAAAATAAACCGTAGCACCCTTTCCAACTTCCCCTATAATCCATACCTTCCCTTCATGCAAAAGAATTATCTTTTTCACGATGGCAAGACCGACGCCGCTTCCTTCAAACTCACCTAACGTATGCATACGCTGGAACATTCCAAATAAATTTTGCGAAAATTGCATGTCAAACCCTGCCCCGTTGTCGCGGATAAAAAATACATTTTCCCCGTTCTCACTCATGCATCCCGTAGTAATCAAGCCCTCTTTCTGATCTCGTGTAAACTTAATCGCATTTGAGAGGATATTGGTAATTGCCTGTCGCAGCAACACAGGATCTCCAAGCACTGCAGGCAATTTTGATTCAAAATTCAGCTTTATTGCATTACCGTTGACATAAGAAGCCTGCAAAGTATCAAAGACCTCTTGAATCATTTCTTTTAAATCAACAATTTGATTACACGGTATTTCCTGAGCTATTCGAGTATATTCAAGCAATTTGTTGGAAAGATCAATCGTTTCGTCGCAAATATTTCGAATATTTGTAATAATACTATACGCTTCGGAATCCAGATCTTTTCCATAATCTTCTAAAAATATCCGCGCATATCCATCAATGGCACGCACAGGCGCTTTGATTTCATGGGATATCGTAAAATTGAACGACGCAAGCTCATTATTGGCCTCAATCAACGCTTTAGTCTCCGTGTTATTCTCTGCTTCACTCGTGTTTTTTAACCCTAACGTCTGATTGGCTCCATATTGCGCCTTGGATTCAGTAATAGATTCTGAGGTATCAGAAGGTTTTCGCAAGCTCAAAAAAATCAATACTAAACATATCGCTTGCAGCGCTACGATGGTGCTAAGACAAATAAGAAAAGGCGGCTCAGCAGATTTTGCAAAATAAAACAAAGATATTGTTGAAAAAACAAAAAGAAAACAGAACAAAACCAACGTCCAAATCCTGAGATTAAAACGCAGTTTCTTGTTCTGTTTCAATTTGCCTGTCTTTGCTTTAGATTGTAGTAGCATACTGCTCCAACACCTTATAATTTTCTTCTTTTGCAATGCCTTTTTCTATTAAAAAACTTTTTAGTACAGGCTTGCTGTCTTTTAAAGAAACAATCAAATAACTAAGGGATGAGTCAAATGCAAGCCGAATATCTTCCTGCGAAGGTCTTGCCGGTGTAGACGGATGGCTGTGAAAGTTCCCCAGCATCACCAGTCCCTGTGAACGCATATCGGTAATGCAACGAAACTGATCGCTGGGATCCATGGAAAAATGTTCCGGGCTCTCATCAGTATTTTTAAGTGGATAAACCTTTTTGATGATTTTTTTATTCCCCTCAATAATTCCGGCAATCAATCCACAGCCTTCATTCGGAAGGGCTTTTAACGCATGGTTTGCCATAATGTCATAATGCTCACGCAGAATTTCAAGCATTTTATACTTCACTCCCGCCGCCCATATAATATAAAAATTCTATAACAGAGCCCTCTTTAACAAGCGTGGTATCATATGAATCCCTTGGGATAATTTCATCATTAAGCTGAACAGTTACATATTCCTGCATTTCCACCTGTTCGGTATCAAGCAGTTCCTTTACAGTTACTTCTTTTTCAATCTCTTTTTCTTTTCCGTTAATTGTTATGTTCATTGTTTCATAACTCCTCTCAAC
>JARBTU010000060.1 GCA_029240015.1 Oscillospiraceae bacterium
TATGCATGACTGGAAGCGATGGTGTGCATATGAGTGTCTGCTATGATTTTCATTTATATCCCCTTAAATCTTTCCCTACTTTTTAATATAAATCCCAGTTTTTAACGTTGTCAACTGGTTGAGTCGCCATGCCAAGTTTCTCCAAAAGTTCCTGTGCAGCGTTGTATCCCATCTTCTTTTGGCGGTTGTTCATTGCAGCAACCTCAAGAATAATAGCAAGATTTCGACCTGGCTTTACAGGGATTGTTAAAGACGGAACGTTTATTCCCAAAATATTGGTAAATTCATTGTCCATGCCCATTCTGTCATATATTTTTTGTGGATCCCACAGCTCAAGCTGAATAATCATGTCTAATTTCTCGGTTACTTTTACGGAACCCATGCCAAACAAGCGACGGGCATTGATAATCCCTATCCCGCGCAGTTCAAGAAAATGTCTGATATTTTCAGGAGAAGTTCCCACAAGAGTCCTGTTAGATACCCTTCGTATTTCAACAGCATCATCCGCAATCAGACGATGCCCTCTTTTTACGAGTTCAATTGCGGTTTCGCTCTTTCCGACTCCGCTTTCACCCAAAATCAGGATTCCTTCACCATAAACTTCAATCAAAACGCCATGGCGGGTAATTCTCGGTGCAAGCTGAACGTTCAAGTATGAAATAACTCCCGACATAAAATTAGAAGTGGAGTCATTGGTTCTTACCAAAGGAACTTGATGCTGTTTCGCAATTTCGATCATTTCAGGAAAAATCTCAAGTCCTCTTGTTACAACAACGCAAGGAATCTTTTGATCAAAAAAAGCTTCAAGTCTTTCTTTTCTTGTTTCCTCATCCACAGAAGAAAGATATGCAAATTCCATCTTCCCTGTTATTTGAATCCTTTGCGGGTCAAAATATTCATAAAAACCAGACAAATGCAGCCCGGGACGGTTGACTTCTGTGGTAGAAATTAGAATTCCTTCATCATTTTCGGGCAGATAAATGGGCTCAAGGCTAAATTCCTTGATTAGTTCATTAAGCTTTACACTAAAATTCCCCATAATATTATGCTAATCCTCCCTTGTTATAATTATAAAACCAATTAAATTATACACTATAATTGTGTTATATTCAACAAAAAGCAGATATATTTTTTGCCAGTTTTTCATTTACTTTTTTTATTTTAATGGTATAATAATACAGAGAAAAAGATTTGACCTTGTATTTTTTAATCAAATTCTTTTGGGGGAAAATTTATAATGAGAATTGCTCTTTTTACAGAGACTTATCTGCCATATACCAATGGTGTTGTTACACACGTTAAAATATTAAAAGAGGGGCTTGAGAAACTTGGCCATGAAGTCTTGGTTGTCTGTGCCGATGTTGACACAAGACGCCATTATATCAAAGATGGTGTTCTTCATTGTCCCGGAAGAAGCTTTAAGCGATTCTATGAGTACGGACTGGCTTCTCCGATCAGCACAACCAGGCTGAGATATATTAAAAGATTTAATCCCGACATCATTCATATTCACAATGAGTTCGGTGTTGGATTTTCGGGGGCAATGATTGCAAAGATATTAAAAAAGCCTTTGGTATATACGCTTCATACGATGTATGATGAATATCTTTATTATGTCGCGCCAAGACCTTTTATTCCAATTGTCAGAAAAACATCTCATCAGTATCTTAGATTCTTGGCAAGAGGCACAATGGCAATCACGGGGCCTTCCAAAAAAGTTGAAGAGTTTTTTAAAGAATGCGGTGTCAAAAAAATGGTTAACGTAATTCCCAATCCGGTTGAACTGGATATTTTTGAACCTGACAACATAGACCCCGGTAAAAAACATGAATTTCGTAAAAAATATAACATCGAGGATGACGTGACTTTAGCATGTTTCTGCGGAAGGCTGGGAAAAGAAAAAAGTGTTGATGTTATGCTTAATTTTTGGGCAGAAACGGTGAAACCAACTGACACGCTTAAACTTTTGATTATTGGTGACGGACCTTCCAAAGAAAGTCTTGAGAAACAAGCAAAGAAATTGGGCATTGATGAGATGGTTATTTTTACGGGAAAAGTGATGCATGACGACTTGCCGCCTTATTATGCAAGTTGCGACTGCTACATTACAACATCGTTGTCAGACACCAATTCCATCTCTATGCTGGAAGCCATGGCAACCGGACTTCCTGTTCTGCATTTGTATGATGAACTGAATGAGGGGCAAATTAAACCTGGAATCAACGGATTCATTTTTCACGATGCAAAAGAAATGTATGAGGAGCTCATCGGCTTGAAAAATAAATCTGAAACAGAAAAACAAACCCTGCATTTTTCTGTCAGAGATTCCGTAAAACAGTCGGGCGCTGAAAATTTGGCAAACTATCTTTTGACGATTTATAATAATGCTTTTCATTCTTGACAAACGCCAAAAACCTGCTATACTAATATAGTTTGTGCAGTTAAAATTTTAATGAATAAGACAGCACGTAAATGTGCTGTCTTATTTTGCTCACAAGAACAGAAACCAATCTTTAAAACCTGGGAGGTTTAATAATGGAAATTAAAAACAGATATGACGTAGTGATTATAGGTGGAGGAATCGGCGGCATCATGATGGCACACCGACTCTGCTGCAATGATCCTTCCTTAGATATTTGCATCATCGAAAAAGGAAACGAAATCGGAAAACGCACCTGTCCTATTGTTACCAAAAAAGTAGAGCGGTGTATTAACTGCAAGTCCTGTGCAATTATGGAAGGCATGGCGGGAGCAGGGGCATTCTCTGACGGAAAGTATGTCATTTCCACTGAGTACGGCGGCTGGCTGACTGATTTTATTCCTCCTGAAACGGTAATCGATTACATTGAACAAGCAGACAGCATACTTGTTTCTCACGGGGCAACAACAGAAAGGTTCATGCCGAATAATGAACTGAAAAAGCTATGTCTTCAAAACGACATGCACATGAGCCAAGCTCAACTTAAACATCTGGGAACAGATTCTAATTTCGATACTATGAGAAAGCTGATCGAAAGCCTGGAAGATAAAATTGATATTATTACTCAAACCGAGGTTGTCAGCGTAGACAAAGAAAAACGTACGGTTGATGTTATAAATACCAAAGGGCTTCAAAAATCAATATCTGCAGATTCTATTGTCTTTGCGGTTGGACGTGCAGGGAGCCGATTCTTTTCTAAGTGGTGTATGGAAAATCAGATTCCTCTTAGCAACAATCAAGTTGATATAGGTGTCAGAGTTGAACTTCCATCTATTATTTGGGAAGACTTTTCAAAGAAAATATACGAACCGAAAATTTGGTATCGTTCCAAAGTGTATGGCGATACCACGAGGATGTTCTGCTTTAACGAACGTGGAAGCGTCGTAACTGAAAACACTTCCGGTGTTTTAACAGTGAACGGGCATTCTTATCGTGATCAAAGCAAAAAAACAGAAAACTCAAACTTTGCGCTTTTGTCCACAACTCGTTTTACTCAGCCGTTTAAAGAACCGATCGAGTATGCCCGCCATGTGGCTTCATTAGCAAACTTAATCAGTGGCGGAGGCGTAATGGTTCAGCGTCTTGGTGACCTTGAAAACGGAAGAAGAACAGATGAAAAAAGACTGAAACAATCCACAACAAGGCCAACGCTCCATGCGGTAGCGGGAGATTTAAGCCTTTGCCTGCCAAAACGTCAGCTTGACAACATTGTTGAAACGTTGCATGCACTGGATAAAATTGCTCCGGGAACAGCCAACCACGACACTTTGTTATATGGCGTTGAATGCAAATACTATTCCGCACGTCCTGAATGTGAAGACTTTCAGATTGTTGGATGTAAAAACATTTATGCAATTGGCGACGGAGCGGGCTTCACCCGTTCATTATCCCAAGCAGCTGCTAATGGGTTATACGTTGCTGATTTGATCTCTAAAGAATAATATATAATATATCTATATCAACAAAAAAGTTGTGGGATTCATCCCACAACTTTTTTGTTGATATTAAAACTGAAATCAGTTCAAAATACTTTGTTAGAAAGGTTTCGTGTTCTCGGAAATTCCGGCAAAACCCCACGCAGGACGGGATTCTTTTGCTCTTTTAACACTTCTGACAACATATTTCGTCTCGCCATTTCCATCATTCATCATCATAGCAACAGCCGCAGAGATAGCAGCAACAACTTCACCGCTTATTCCGCTTTGAACAACAGGTCTTGGCGTAGCAGCAAAGTTGGATTGTTGTACAGAGCCATTTTTGTCCTTCAACGAGTTCATCATACTGCCAACTTTTGCGATAAAGACGATTAGCAAAATTAAAACAAGCAAAACCGCAATCAGCCCAGCAATGGCTAAAGATAAAATAAAGTTTGAATCCATATACTTAATTTCTCTCCCATCATCAAATTCAGAAATCCACACACAATTTCATTAATATTTACTATTATATATGAAAATATCTGTTTTTGCAACGTTTATGTGACACTTATTTAACAAATATTACATAAACCCACTATTCTTTTTCACAAAATCTTGCATATGCCTCTCTTAACTCCTGCGCTGTATCTTCAGGACAAGTCGGATTGCAATGAGCCCACACGCCTGTTTCACTGGAAGCATTAAATTTTTGCTTGTCCGCACTTCTCATAGGAGGGAAGAACTCGATATGAAAATGATAGAAATCATTGGTGTCACCACTGTTAACAGGAGCATTGTGCATACACATCATATATGGGAAAGCATATCCAAACAGGCTGTCCAGCATCCCTGTTGTTTGCTTCAAAGTTTTTGCCAATGCCTGTCTTTCTTCTTCATTAAACTCTGAAATATTCTGCTTATGGGCGTTACTGATGATATAAACGCCATATGGATACTCCGAATAAAAAGGCAAGAACACAGTGAAATGTTCGTTCTTAAAAATAATTCTTTTCCCGAAATCTTCCTCTTGTTTTTTCATTTCGCAAAAAATACATTGATTATTCTCTTGATAATACTCTTTAGCAGAGTCAAGCTCTAACTCGATTTTTTTTGGGACCACCGAGTATCCGTAAATCTGTCCGTGAGGGTGAGGCATCGTTACGCCTACAACTTCTCCCCTATTTTCAAAGATAAAGATATATTTTATTTCTTCATCCTGTTTGATGGCATCGAACCGCTCACACCATAAGTCCACAAGTTTCTTGATATGCTGCTCAGGAAGCTCCGGCAACGTAATCGTATGGTTTGGTGAATAAAGAATTACTTCGCACTTTCCATATGCTTCTTTTGTTTTGAAAAACTCATTTGCAACATCATCCGGCTTCGGTGGATTTTGTGACAATGCAGGAAAATCATTATCATACTTATAGACATCATAACGATCCGGGACATTCCCCGAACCGGGACAGAACGGGCACCAATTTTTTGGCATTTGCGGTCTGTTTTGTCTGTGTGATGCAATCATTACCCAGTCTTTTGTTAGCGGATGCCATCTTAGTTCTGCCATTTTATTCACACTCTCCAATAGATAATTTCACGCCGCCGTCTTGTCTGATAGACAACACGTGGCAACTTCCTTTTCCAAATATGCTCTCTATAGTTTGTTTAAATTCGTCCAAAAGTTCAAACGGAACAAAGTTTTGTATAGTTCCTCCAAATCCGCCACCATGGACTCTCCAAGCACCTTTACCCTCCAAAATCCCCTGAGCAACACACAGAGCAATTGACATCGGCTGGCTCATCACGTTATAACTGCAGTATACGTTTTGGAGATATTTATAGGAAGAATCCCCTGATTCAATAATAAGCTTTTTAAAAGTTTCAAAATCATCCGATTTCAGTGCGTTGACCATATCAACAACCCGCTCGTTTTCACGCAAGAAATGCATTGCACGAAGTGCTGCTCTGTCTCCTAAATGTCTTCTGATTTCACCAAGATTTTTAATTACATCTTCATAAGATGTCTTTCTTAAATATTTTTCCCCAAGCATTTTGGCAACTTCTCTCATTTCGGAAGGAATTGCTGCGTATTCGTGGGTCAAATCTGCATGATCTCCTCCAACATCCACAATACATAAGGCACATCCCGTTTGTTGAAAATCAAAGTCTATTTTTTCAATGTCCGGATTGTTGGTATCTTCGAAATCAATGGTAATAATACCCCCGACGCTGGACGCCATCTGATCCATAAGACCGCATGGCTTTCCAAAAAACACATTTTCGGCAAACTGAGCGATTTGAGCGATTTCAACCGAAGAAACTTTTCCGCTATTGTATTCATGATTTAAAATTGTTCCCACCAATACTTCAAATGCGGCGGAAGAAGAAAGCCCCGAGCCTTTTAGCACGTTAGATGTTGTATACGCGTCAAACCCACCTATGTGATAGCCAAAATCTTTAAAGTTTGCTGCTGTTCCTCTGATGAGCGAAGCAGATTTGTTCACTTCTTCCACATCTTTAATTAAATAGGAAATATCAACAACGTCCATCTCAAACCCTTCAGATTTTATTCTGATGAGATTCGTGTCGTTCGGAACAACAACTGCGATGACATCCAAGTTAACGCTTGCTGTCAGAACCCTCCCATGGTTATGATCCGTATGGTTTCCTCCGATTTCTGTTCTTCCCGGAGCAGAGTAAAGGAGCGGATTTTTAAAGTCACCGAATGTGTTAATAAATCCCTTCACCGCGTTTACATATCTGTTTCGCTGATATTCTATATTGGACGCCCCATAAAGTCCATCAAAATCTTGATCCATGTTACCGGAATTTATGTATTCAATAAGGCTGTTACAATCTTTCATTGTGAACTTTCCCCTTTCAGTTTTTACATATATTTTAATTCTACAATATGCGAGTATTTTTTGCAATTTTATTTTATTTCATGTGTATGGATAAATGTTGCATTATTAATCTTTTTATACTATAATAAACCTATAAAAATATTTTGAATATATCCATTTCGTTCAAAAAGACAGACCTTTGAAATAAAGATGGAGGGATAATAATGGATTCATCTTCATTTAAACATTCTTACAAAAATACACTCAGAGAGAATTTAAGCCTTGCAGTGTACAACACCGGATATCAAAAATGTGACAGAGGTGTTTCGTGGGGTCCTGCGATTCGAGACCATTTTTTGATTCACTATATTGATTCAGGAAAAGGAACGTATGAATGCGGCGGAAAAATATATGAGATTAACAAAGGTGATTTGTTTTTAGTCTATCCCTCTCAAATCGTAACATACACCGCTGACCTACAGGAACCGTGGGAGTATTTTTGGGTTGGATTTAACGGAACAGAGGCCAAAAGACTGATGGCGCTCACATCCTTTTCAGCCGAAAGCCCCGTTTTGCATTATAAAGACGACAGCATCCTTCGCAACATTCTCCTAAAAATTTATCGCCATCGTGGCAGCCAGCCTATCAACGACTGCCGTATGGTTGGAACTCTTTATTTGTTTTTGGGCGAACTGATTCATTTTTGTAATCAGTCCGATGGCGGTGGACACAAACCCAACACAAACAATTATATGGAGAAAGCCTTGAAATACATCCAATATAATTATTCCAGATATATTGGTGTTCAAGATGTTGCAGAATATGTTGGAATAAGCAGAAGCCATCTTTATCGATTGTTTGTGGAGACAACCGGATTGTCTCCAAACGAATTTCTGTCTATGTACAAAATAAACGAAGCCTGCAGCTTGTTGAGGAAAGGAACTCTTTCAGTCAATCAAGTCGCAAGCTCGGTTGGTTTCTCTGATGCACTGTATTTTTCCCGCGTATTCAAGAAAATTAAAGGCGTTCCGCCTACAAAATATATTAAAACATAAAGGAGATTCAAAAATGGAAAAAATGTTTAGCATTGAAGCTTTTTTAGATAAAATATACGAGGCTTGGCCGAAACTTCTGCTCGCCGTTATATTATTTATAATCGGAACGCTTGTTTCCAAATTAGTAATTAAATTTATCAGGAAAAGCCTTAAAAGAAGTAAAATTGAAGCGACTTACCACAGTTTTTTTATATCATTAATTAAAATCGGTCTCAACATCGTGGTTTTATTCATTGCACTAACTACTCTTGGGGTGCCGTCCGCGTCATTGGTCACCATTCTTGGTGCAGCATCTCTCGCGATTTCCCTTGCGATTAAAGACAGCCTCGCCAATCTTGCCGGTGGTTTTTTGATCTTGTTATCAAAGCCCTTTACAGTGGGAGACTATATAGAATCCGGAGGAGCAGCAGGGATTGTGAAAGAAATCACTGTTCTTCACACCCGTTTGAACACATCAGACAATAAAGTGGTTTATATCCCTAACGGACAGATGGCAGGAGCGAAGATTACCAACTATTCAAAAGAAGAGCTAAGAAAATTAGAAATCGTTTTCTCACTAAGCTGTGACCATGACATTTTGGATACCAAAATTCTCCTGCAAAGAATTATTGACCAGAATCCTCTTGCGCTTAAAGAACCGGAACCTGTTGTTCGCGTTCT
>JARBTU010000061.1 GCA_029240015.1 Oscillospiraceae bacterium
GGAACCACGATTGACGAAATAAAAGCCTTGGGAGATTGTGCAAAAGTGATTGCACTGGGAGAGTTGACCAGCGAAGAACCTGCCAACGTTTTGGAAAGAAAATGTAAAGTTCCATATACAACATTGCCGTTGCCGATTGGGGTGTCAAACACCGATGCTTATGTTATGGCATTATCTAAGCTTTCCAAACAAGAAGTTCCTTACGAATTGGAGGAAGAACGCGGACAGTTAATAGATATCATGCTTGATGTGAATCAGTATTTATACAATAAGACCGTTGCAATTTTCGGAGATCCGGATACGGTGCTTGGATTAACAAGCTTTTGTCTGGAGCTTGGCATGGTTCCGAAATATGCTTTGACAGGGACGCCCGGTGAAGCATTCGTCAAAAAAGCCAACGAACTGTTCACTAAATTTGGCGTGGAAGGCTGTAATGCGAAAGCGTCAGGAGACCTGTTTGAACTGCACCAGTGGATTAAAAACGACAGCGTTGATATCATGATTGGCGGAACACATGGTAAAACCATTGCCAGAGCGGAGGATATTCCTTTTGTAAGAGCGGGGTTCCCTATCTTGGATCGTTATGCACATTCTTATTCGCCGATTGTCGGATATAAAGGTGCAATAAGATTGATTGAGCTTATTTCAAATGCGTTGATGGATCGTCAGGACAGAGATTGTGCCGAAGAAGATTTCGAGCTAATCATGTAATAACCTAAACAATTCAGTTTTTTGTTATTTTTGGAATACAGTGTACCGCAAAAGGAAACAGTGCCTTTTGCGGATATACTGTTTTGAGGGGGTGATACAGGTGAAATCAGCAAAGATATTAGAAGAAAGAAAAGGCTCCATATTGATGAAGGATGACGGGTGCTGCAGTGGTGGTGGAATCCATTGCGATACAGAAAGCGTTTCGGGCGCCGTAAGCCAAAGGGCATGTGTCTATTGCGGAGCAAGGGTTGTTCTTAATCCAATAACAGATGCTTTCCACATCGTTCACGGACCGATTGGATGTGCCAGTTATACTTGGGATATCAGAGGAAGTTTATCCAGCGGTTCAGAACTTTATCGAAACAGCTTTTCAACCGATTTGCAGGAAAAAGATATTGTCTTTGGCGGAGCGGAAAAACTGACAAGAGCAATTGATGAAGTGATGGAAACCTATGCACCCAAACTGATATTTGTTTATGCTACCTGCATCGTCGGAGTCATTGGAGACGATGTGGAGGCGGTATGCAGAGCGGCTGAAGCAAAATATCATAACAGGGTCATTCCTGTCAAAGCTCCGGGATTTGCGGGGCATAAAGCAGTGGGATACCGCTTGGCATGCAACGCATTGATGGAACTGATTACGCCTCACAAGGACATTGCAAAAACAAAAGGAATCAATATTTTAGGAGACTTTAACCTTGCAGGCGAAATGTGGATTCTTAAAAATTATTTAAAACAACTTGGCATTCCTGTAGTATCGACCATTACGGGGGATTCATCGTATGAAACGCTTATCAAAGCGCCGTCCGCTCAGCTCAATATTGTTCAGTGTGCAGGGTCTATGATGTATCTTGCAAAACGTATGGAAGAAGAAATGGGTATTCCGTTTATGAAAGTCAGCTTTTTTGGCATCGACGATACAACGAGTTCATTGGTGCGAGTGGCACAGGCGCTGAATGATGAGGAGTGCATCAAAAAGGCAAAGATATTCACCGATGTAAATTCCATGAGAATGAGAAGCTTTTTAGAGAAATACAAACCAAACTTTGAGAACAAAAAAGCAGCTATTTACGTCGGCGGAGGATTTAAAGCCATCTCGCTGATTCGTCAGTTTAATGAAATGGGAATCGAAACGGTGGTGGTCGGGACACAAACAGGGAAAAAAGATGAGTATGAGGTCATTGAAAGTCTTGTGAATCCGAACACAGTTATTTTGGATGATGCAAATCCAGCTGAACTTGAAACGTTTATGAAAGAAAAAGGCGCGGATATTTTGGTTGGCGGAGTAAAAGAAAGACCGCTTGCATACAAACTGGGCATTGCTTTTTGTGATCATAATCATGAAAGAAAGCATGCGCTTGCAGGATACGAAGGGGTCGAAAACTTCACTAGAGAAATTAATCTGACGATGAACAGTCCGGTCTGGAGTTTAATTTAAGAAAAAACTCAGTTTTTTACATATAAGGAGAGTGGTTGTATGAGCAAAAACTTGGTGAATTTAAACGTCAATCCATGTAAAATGTGCATGCCCATGGGAGCGGTCAATGCGTTTTACGGAGTTAAAAAATGCATGACAATTCTTCATGGTTCACAAGGATGCAGTACATATATCAGACGTCATATGGCCACACATTATAATGAACCTGTCGATATTGCATCGTCTTCTTTAACCGAGCACGGCACAGTGTTTGGCGGAGCGGAAAACCTAAAAAAAGGACTCAAAAACCTGATTGAACTTTATCAGCCGGAGGTAATAGGCGTTGCAACAACCTGTCTTGCGGAGACGATTGGAGAAGATGTAAAAGCAATTATCAAAGATTTTTATGCGGAGAATCCTGATGCAGATGTAAAAATCATTTATGTCGAGTCCGCAGGCTATTCGGGAACACAATATGAAGGTTTTTTTAAGGCTCTGTATGCAATCGTTTCAAATATGGAAATGGACACAACACCCAATAATAAAGTAAATATTATTACAGGAATGATAACTCCGGCAGACACAAGATATTTAAAACAGCTTTTGGACCAACTGGGTGTTGATTATATTTTATTGCCAGACCTATCCGATAATCTGGACGGCGTTCATGTGGAAAAATATGATCGGTTGCCGAGTGGGGGAACCGATTTGAGCGACATTGCCAAAATGGCAGGGGCAAGAGTGACGATTGAGCTCAGTGAATTCACTGAAGAATCGGTTTCGCCGGCAGAATATCTGAAAGAGACTTATGGCGTTCCCGTTGTTCGGTTAAATCCGCCGATAGGATTGCGTGACACAGATAAATTCTTAACGGTCTTGGAATCATACGGAGCAATTATTCCCGAGGAAATAAAGAAAGAACGCGGACGATATCTGGATGCAATGGTGGATTCTCACAAATATAACGCGAGCGGGAGAGCAACCATTTTTGGAGAGCCGGATTTTGTTCATTCTATGACAAGGCTTTGTTGTGAAAACGGCATCATGCCTGTGGTTGTGGCAACAGGTTCAAAATGTGCATCTTTAAAATCAAAGCTTACAGACGAGATTGCAAAAGTAGGGAAAACATTGTTTATCACTAAGTTTGATATTTTGGATTTTACCGATTTTGACATGATAGAAAGTCTTACAAAGGAAAACAACGCAAACATGATGTTGGGCAGTTCCGACGGGCGGAGAATTGAAGAGCGAATTGGAGTACCGTTGATTCGATTCGGGTTCCCAGTCCATGATCGGATTGGTGGGCAAAGGCTTAGATGTTTTGGATACAGTGGTTCATTATTGCTTTTGGATCAAATCACTAATTTGCTGCTGGCAAAAGTGGAAAGCAGTTACAGAGAAGAGCTGTTTGACAAATATTACAGAGAGGAAAAGCAAGAGAAGGATACCGTTGCTGAAAAGACAAAAGTTATGAAATCAATTGAAGAAAAAACAAAAACCCATCCTTGTTATAATTGCGGAGCAGGGAAATACGGAAGAATGCATTTGCCCGTTGCGCCCAAATGTAATATAAGCTGTAACTATTGCGTGCGTAAATATGATTGCCCGAACGAAAGCCGTCCAGGGGTAACGACCGAAGTTCTTACGCCTGAAGAAGCATTCAAAAAATATGCGGTTGTTAAAGAAAAAATGGATAATCTTACAGTGGTTGGTATCGCAGGTCCCGGAGACAGTCTTGCAGACTTTAAAAACACCGAAAAGACATTACAGCTTATCAGAGAATATGACCCCAATGTTACCTTCTGCCTTTCAACCAATGGGCTTATGCTTCCCGTTTATGCATCAGACTTAGTCAAATTGGGCGTGAGCCATGTGACCATTACCATCAATGCAATTGACCCTAAAATAGGCGCACAGATTTATAAATATGTGGACTATATGGGAACTCGTTATACAGGCGAAGCAGGCGCGTCCATCCTCATGGCGAACCAGCTCGCAGGGTTAAAATATTTGACGGAAAACGGCATTATTTGCAAAATAAATATGGTAATGTTAAAAGGCGTAAATGATCATCACATTGTGGAAGTTGTAAAGAAAGTCAAGGAGCTGGGTGCTGAAATTACAAACATCATGCAGCTAATTCCTGTTGAGGGAAGTGTTTTTGAAAACATGCCGCTGGTCAGCAACAAAGAGCTGATGAATCTCAGAAAAGAATGCGGCGTACATATGAAGCAGATGTATCACTGCAAACAATGCAGAGCTGATGCAATCGGTACGCTGGACAAAGATCAGTCTATTCAATTTAGAGGATGCGGCTCTGATGCTAAGGCGGAACAGAAAAAACCTGTTTCAAAAGTGGCGGTTGCGACCAAAAGCGGCGTGATTGTGGATCAGCACTTTGGTCATGCGGAAGAGTTTTATATTTATGAAAGCGATGGCAAAGAGGTTAAATTTATAGAAACAAGAAATGTGGACAAATATTGTTCCGGTATTGAGGAATGCGGCGAAAAAGAAAATAAAATAGAGAACATATTGACAACGGTAAGTGATTGCCAAATCGTTATGGCATTAAGAATTGGAACTTCTCCATCGACCAAGCTGGCTCAGAAAGGGATTAAAGTAATCACGACCTATGATTTGATTGAAAATGCGGTAAAAACAGCAGCAAGATCAGTATAACAGGAGGAATTTAAAATGGTATCACCAAATTATCATATTTTTGTCTGTACAAGTTGCAGGCTCAACGGAACCAAAAAAGGTTTTTGCGATTCCAAAGGTTCCACCCAACTGATAGAACGGTTTATGGAAGAAATCGAAGACAGAGATTTATCGGGAGAGGTCATGCTCACAAACACAGGGTGCTTCGGAATTTGTGACAAAGGACCGATTGTTGTGGTTTATCCCGAAGGTACATGGTATGGAAACGTCACCGAAGATGATGTGGAAACCATCATGGAACAGCATATTGTAGGAGGCGAAAAAGTAACAGAGTTGTTGATTTAATCAGAGGGAGTTGGTTAGATGATCAGAATAACAGACGTCACGCTCACTACACTGGACCTTTATGACGCAAAGCCGGAACTGCTTAGAAAAATGTGTGAGCACCTTCTGGAAGCGGAAGTCGATTTTATCGAACTGTCTGTTCCTGTTTATTTAAAAACTGGGCCTCTTCCCAGGGGCGGAAAATATATTTTAAGAATCAATGACCCGTTGGAAGCGATTAATTATCTTGAATTTAACAATTTTATCTGCCGCCACAACGGATATGACCGTTCTCCCAGCATCATTAATGAAATCCAAGTAAACGATATGCGTGAAATCAACTCCTTAACCCAATTTAGTAAGCTGGAGAATGTGAGGCTGACAGGTCTTGATGATATTCTAAACCATGATTATATTTCTTTATTCGAACGCATCACAAAAAATATTTCAGGAAGGATTGAGCTTTGTCCTGAAAATCGTTATTACAGTGCAACCGGTATTGCCGTTGAATGGATTTTGAACGGCGGAACAGATATTGTTGCAAGCTTTGTGGGTTCAGGCGGGTTTGCTCCTCTTGAAGAAGTTCTTTTGGCACTTCGTATCTGTAAGCGGCACAAACCCAATCTGGACTTGTCGGTTCTGCAGGAACTTAAAGAGTTATATGTCGAAATCACGGGAAAAGAAATTTACAGCCACAAAGCGGTAATCGGGGAAGATATCTTTGACATGGAGGCTGGGATTCATGTCAATGGAATTGCAAAAAGCCCTAAGATGTACGAACCATATGAGCCTGAGATTGTGGGGAACAGCAGAAAACTTATCATCGGAAAGCACTCCGGAACCAGCGCAATTGTTTTTAAGTGCAGGGAACTGGGATTAAAACTGCCGAAAGGGTTAGAAAGAAAGCTTTTGATAATGGTTCAGCGGTATAGTATCAAAAAGCAGGCAAGCTTAAACGACGAAGAGTTTAGAATGATTTATTGTAAACTGATGGAGGATGTGTGATGAAAAGTCAGAAGTTTATTATAGATACCACTCTGCGGGACGGAGAGCAAAGCCCGGGTCTTGCGTTTAACAAGGAACAGAAAGTATTGCTGGCGGGAATGCTTGACCAAATTGGAGTTTATCAGATAGAAGCAGGGATTCCCGCTTTGGGCAAGTATGAAAAAAATACGCTTTGTGAGATAATGGCCCAAAAGAAAAAGTCGCTGATATCCGTGTGGAACAGGGCAAACTTAAACGATATCAAACATTCCATGGAGTGTAATCCCGATATCATACACATCAGTATTCCTGTTTCCTATGTTCAGATTTACAAAAAGCTGAACAAAAATAAAACATGGATTTTTAAGGAAATGGCGAAATGTGTTTGTGCTGCAAAAGAACAGGGATATGAGGTCACATTGGGATTTGAGGATGCGTCAAGAGCGGATGTTTCTTTTCTGATGCCGCTTGCATTGCAAGCGAAAGAGCTGGGAGTAAAGAGGATTCGCTTTGCAGATACAGTAGGAGTTCTCACACCTACAAGATGTTATGAGTTGGTCAACGAGTTCGTTAAATATACAGGTGTCGAAGTCGAAATACATACGCACAATGATTTGGGAATGGCGGTTCCGAATGCGGTGCAAGCTGCAAAGGCAGGGGCAGATTATATTGATACCACCATCTTGGGAATAGGAGAAAGAGCAGGCAACTGTGATTTTCAAAAGCTTATTTATGCAGCCGAAAGGATATTCAATTTAAATATTTCTCACTATACTTCTTTGACAGTGGAAGAGCGGGCGAGGCGTATTATTGAGTACAAAAAACTGTAATTTTTATGAGGTGAAAAGAAATGAGACAAAAAAACAAAAAATGGACGGCACTATTTGCAACATTATCAATGGCAGCAATGGTTATGGCAGGATGTTCTCCTACAAATAATGAAAACTCCTCTTCGGGAGCTCCAAGCACCGCCAGCATTGAAATTTCGGTTTCGGCCGCGGCAAGCTTGACAGATGTAATGGCGGAAATCCAAAATAATTACAAAACCGTTGTGCCTAATGTAAAATTGACCTTTTCTTTTGGAAGTTCCGGTGCCTTGCAGACTCAGATCGAAGAAGGAGCTCCTGCGGATGTTTTCTTTTCTGCCGCAACCAAACAAATGGATGCATTGGCTCAAAAAGATTTGGTGCTGACCGACACAAAAGTTGACTTATTGGAAAACAAGGTCGTTTTAATTAAGCCATCAGACAGTAAGATTGACCTTAAAAGCTTTAATGACATTGAGAAAGATACAGTGAAAAAAGTTGCAATGGGAGATCCTGCAAGTGTTCCGGTAGGGCAATATTCTCAGGAAGTTTTAACATCGCTCAAAATCTATGATAAAGTAAAATCCAAGTTTGTTTTAGGGTCGGATGTAAGGCAGGTATTGTCTTGGGTGGAAACAGGAGACGTAGATTGCGGTGCAGTTTATGCAACCGATGCGGCGACGACGAAAGAAGTTTCTGTTGTTTGCGAAGCGCCTGAAGGAAGCTATAAAAAAGCGATTTATCCTGTTGCCGCTTTAAAATCAAGTAAGAATGCCGATGCTGCAAAAGCTTTCATTGAATATTTGCAAAAACCGGAAGTACTGTCTGTGTTTGAAAAATACGGATTTAACATCAACAAATAAAAAAACTTGGGAAGGGATTTCCCCCTCCTTTGGTTTTTATCTCTTAAAAAAGGAGGGAAGACACATGGATTGGTCTCCTTTATGGATTACGCTGAAATCAGGAATTATAGCAACCTTTATCACATTCTTTTTGGGGATTTTTGCTGCATATAAGGTGTATAAGCTCAGGAGATTTCAGGGATTTGTGGATGGAATTTTAACACTGCCGCTTGTTTTGCCTCCAACCGTTGTAGGTTTTTTTCTCCTGTTGATTTTCGGGAAAAACAGTCTGATAGGTCGATTTTTACTGCAATTTGATGTTACCATCGTTTTTTCATGGGTTGCTACGGTTATAGCTTCTGTTGTAGTGTCGTTCCCTTTAATGTACCGCACAGCCAGAGGGGCGTTTGAACAGATTGATCAAAATCTAATATATGCAGGACAAACCCTGGGGCTTAAAGAAAGCAAAATTTTCTGGCGTATCTTGATGCCGATGGCGTGGCCAGGGATACTTGGCGGAGCGGTTTTGGCCTTTGCCAGAGCAATCGGGGAATTCGGCGCAACTATTATGCTTGCGGGGAACATCAAAGGGAAGACCCAATCCATCGCCGTTGCAATCTATTCGGCGGTTCAGGCAGGGGACAGAG
>JARBTU010000062.1 GCA_029240015.1 Oscillospiraceae bacterium
TTCCTTGTTTTGGAGATTTTCGCTTTTGGGTGATTTCTCCAGTGCGTTCATCTATCCATGATAGCCATTTTATATTGGTAACAGGATAAACAACCGTTACCTTGCAGACAGGCAAAAAGGCGTCCAGTTTTTTTCTGAGTTTATCAAAGCCACACGTTTGAATCTCAATGATACCGTCTTCGCCAACAATATCCGCGACAAACGAACCTATTTTGGTTTCGTGGTTTGCCAAGAACGGTTCGAAATATTGCTTGAGGACAGCGTGCAGAGTCTTCTCCGAAAGGGTGCCGATTCCGTTTTTCTCTCTTTGCCTGTCAATAATTTTGTCACATGCCTGTCTAAACTTAATCTTATCCATTGTTTTACCTTTCGATATGGCGATAAATTGTTTAAAGTATACCATAACAAAATGAAAAAAGAAATAAAAGAAAGAACAAATCCCTTCATTCGGTTTAAATATCGAGTGAGGGGATTTTTAATTTTTTTTAATAAAAAGCTTGACAAAATAAATATTATGAGATATAGTTAATCACACAAGTAGTTAACCGTTTAACGAAAGGGGCGAGAAAGTGTTTGTAAATTTTGAGGACGAACGTCCTATTTTTATTCAAATATCAGAAAATATAGAGGATGCTATATTGTCAGGCGCTTTTTTAGAAGAAAGCCAGATTCCCTCCACCACAGAAATATCGGTAAATTATAAAATTAATCCTGCTACGGCGCTTAAGGGAGTCAACATCTTGGTGGAGAATGGAATCATTTATAAAAAGAGGGGGATTGGAATGTTTGTGTCAACAGGGGCGGTAGAAAAAATTACAGATAAAAGAAAAAAACAGTTTTATGAAAATTATATTATCAGACTTACGTCAGAAGCAAAAAAACTGCAATTGTCACAGCAAGAAATTATCAGTATGATAGAAAGTGGGTTTAGCAATGAACAAAATTGAAATCAAGGGAATCAGTAAACAGTTTGGAAATGTGTGGGCCTTATCTGATATTGACTTGAATTTTGAGGAAAACAAAATCTATGGGCTGCTTGGAAGGAACGGAGCGGGGAAGTCGACCCTTCTCAACATTATTACCAACAAAATATTTGCAAGCAGCGGTGAAGTTCGGGTAAACGGGGAAAATGCCATAGAAAACGACCATGCATTAAAAAATGTGTTTTTAATGAGCGAAAAAAACTACTATCCAAACAACATGAAGATTCGTGAAATTTTCAAATGGAGTAAGGAATTTTATCCCGGATTTGATATGGACTATGCTAACAATTTAGCAATTAAATTTGGACTTAATATCAACAAGAGGGTGAAAGAGCTTTCAACAGGATACAGTTCAATTTTTAAGATTATTATTGCATTATCGGTTCCTGTCCAGTTTATTTTGTTAGATGAGCCCGTTCTTGGACTGGATGCGAACCACAGGGATTTGTTTTACAGATTACTGATTGAAAATTATCAGCAAAATCCAAGAACAATTGTGATATCGACACATTTGATTGAAGAAGTGTCGAATGTAATCGAAGACATCATCATTATAAAGGATGGGAAGATTCTTAAAAACGAATCGGTTGAGGAGCTATTGTCCAAAGGATATAGTGTTGCGGGGAGCGCAGCAGCGATAGATGATTTTATTACTGGGAAAAACGTAATCAGCTGTGACAGCTTCGGCGGGCTGAAAACAGCCTGTGTTTTGGGGAAAATTGATAAGACACAGATTCCACAAGGGATTGAAGTTAACAAACTTGACCTGCAAAAGCTGTTTATTCAGCTTACAAATGTTTAGGGGGAAAAGAGAATGAACATAAAAGCGGCATTAAAATATCAGCTGCATGACGCTAAAAGAGCTTTGATGGTTTATTATATCGTTATTTACAGCCTATTTATATTCTTGGTTATCATGCAGAAAATGTTTCCCGAGGGGGGCTCTTCGGGGATGGAAAACGCATCCATTATCTTTATCTTTATTGCAGGGTTGAACTCATTTAAACAAACTTTTAAGATGTTTTTACAAAACAGTATTTCCAGAAAAACGTTGTTTGTAAGCTCCTTATTGAGTATATTTCCGATAGCGGGTTTCATGGCGCTTATGGATAGTATAAACGCTGTAATTTTTTCTAAAATTATTACTTATGAATCCTTTTTTGAACAGCTCTATGGGGGCGGATATGCTACTAATACGAATGATTTCAGATTAATAGCTGAAGGATTCTTGTTTAGCATCTGTATGTATTCGGCATTTATGCTGTTGGGATATGTAATCTCAATTCTTTACTATCGGATGAATAAAGGACCTAAAGTAGCAGTTTCTCTTGGTGTTCCGGGATTCTTTCTTGTTCTGCTTCCAATTATTGATACCAACTTGAAAGATATAAATATTCTTAAGAATATTTGGGACTTTATATTGTTTATACTGGGAATGAAAAACGGATTCAATCCATATTATCCGATTGTAACGTGCGGAATCGTATTTGTTTTGCTAAGTGGAATAAGTTTCTTACTTACAAGAAAAGCTGTCATAAAGAATTAATTAAACAAAACACCACAGACCTCCTGTCTGTGGTGCTTTTTGAGTTTCTGAAAAAGCAATATATTCCTTATTCCCGGAGGCGCTTGTTCTTATCAAAAATCTGTGTTATGTTTATTACAAATATTTCGGAATAAACTCAACGTTTTAACAGTTTCAATTGTATTATTAATGAAAGGGGGCGTTCTCTTGCCTGATACTTTGTTGCGTACGGACAAAGATGTCACGGAGATTTACAACCAGCACGTGAACACAGTCTATAAAGTGTGTTTTATGTTTATGAAAAATATTCCCGATACGGAAGATGCTGTTCAAAGTACTTTTATAAAGCTTATGGAATATAAAGGAGCGTTTACAGACGACGAGCATAAAAAAGCGTGGCTGATTGTAACTGCATCGAATATATGCAGAAACCATCTTCGCCATTGGTGGAGAAAAACCGTGGATATCAACACATTAATTGATGATGCAGGTGTGAAAGATGCAGTAGTGGATGAAACACTGAGGCAGGTATTGGAACTGCCCCCTAAATACAAAACGGCGGTTTACCTTTATTATTACGAGGGTTATTCTACCGTAGAAATAGCTAAAATGTTTCAAAAAAAAGAATCCACTGTTCGTTCACATCTTCATACAGGGAGAAAACTGTTAAAAATAAATTTGGAGGGTGAGCAAGATGAATAAGAATGAACTGATCGAATCGATTGATAAAGTCGTTCCGAATGATGTTCAAAAACAACGGATGCTTCGTCATGTTTTAAAAAACAAAACAATGGGGTTGAAAAATAAAATCACAATAAAACGTACAATCTTAGCTTGTACTGGCTTGGCTCTGGTTATTATGACGGCATGGATTTTTACAAACTTCAAAAATACACAAAATCTCAATACCGCCGATAATAGAGATTCGAGTACAGTGCAGGATCAAAAAGAGCAACAAAATGCCATTGGACAGAAGGCTCCTCAAAATCAGACAGATGATCTTCCGGCAAAAGACAGCGGAACTCAAGGCAATGAGGCTGAAACTCCCGAAGACGGAACAGATATGGCCATTGGGAAAATAGTGAATGTTTTTGTTTTTAGTGGGAGAGAATATAGAATATTATCACAAGATTCTTTAAAGACCTTTGGATTCAGTGAAATGATTGATAAAAAGGATATTGGCAGTCTGATTACAACCATCAAATCGGGGAGTAACAGAACATACGATGACAAGAGCTTGGTTGGGAGCAAGGTTTATGAATATAAGCCTGTTGGCTCACAAGCAGTCGTTGTTGTGAATCAAAAAGGTAAGAATGAACTATATATGTTTTCTTCGTTTATCAGTTATCAGCAAAATCAAGATGAGGATGCAAGCGAATATCTAAAGCTTTATAACATAAAAAGTGAGCAGGATATTTCAAAAATTGAGATTAATTCTTTCGCCGGTCCGGAAGAGAGAGATCCCAACAAAACAATTGAAGATAGAGATTTGATTGCAAAATATTATAAAGGTTATAAAAATTTAAAGAATTCCAGTGACGAATATTTTAAACAACTTTATAAGCCAAGCCAGGATAATAGCCTACCAAAGGTGGATGTGCCTCCCGATTATGGCGATAACCAGACGGAGATTCAGGGCGTAGCGCCTGCTTCTCCCGGGATGGCTTCCGATGCGCTTAATAACAGCAGTTGGATTCGAGTGTATTTAAAAAGCGGGATTTATATGGAAACCACCTATTATCCCAATATTCAGTTTTTATCAAGATACAAACTAACTAATGAGTTTTCAACATTTTTGAACACGTTTTGTGGATAGTATATAAGCAAAAAAGAGCCATAGGAATTCCTATGGCTCTTTTTGTTTTTTAAGTTAGAGTTTCCCATTCGTCAGTTTTAAAACCGACCAGAACTTTTTGGTCGCTAATCAGAAGCGGGCGCTTTACCAACATGCCGTTGGAGGATAAAAGCTTTATTTGCTCTTCGTAAGACATATCAGGAAGTTTATCTTTAAGCTTTAATTCTTTATAGAGCAATCCGCTCGTGTTGAAAAATCTTTTGATTGGGAGTCCGCTCTGCTCAATCCATTGACGTAATTCCTGCTCGGTGGGATTCTCTTGTGCAATGTGCCGTTGTTCGTACGGAACAGCATTTTCATCCAGCCATTTCTTTGCCTTCTGGCAGGTTGTGCACTTGGGATAACAAATAAAAGTGGTATTCATTTTTTGTTCCTCCTTGGGGTTCGTTAATCCATTATTTTAAATATTCCAAAAGGATTTGATACTCCCGTACTAAATCTTCATATCGATAGTGACCGCAGTTTGCGGGACTAGTTGAGGGCAGATAAATGGATGGAATATTCGTCTTAAAAAAACAATGTTTTTTATATAGCTCGGTGGCTTTTTTACCCGTCGTAAAGATAGCGTTGATTGGAGCGGCGGATAAAATCACGCTTATATCATTCGCGACAGGATTCTTTATACTGTTGTCATCCGCCCCTTTTATGTCACATGATTTTAGTACATCCCATAAAGCGATATGATTATTTAACAAAAAATTTTGCTTTTCTTGGATGGTTCGAGGGGTGTCTTGAGACAAAATCTGAGCAAGAATGCGCCAGAATCTATTTTGAGGGTGGGAATAATAAAAACCATTCTCTCTCGACTTGGGAGAAGGCATCGTACCAAGAATTAATATTTTAGTATTTTCATCATGAACAGGTTCAAAGGTATGAATTACAGGATGTTGCATCGTATTTCACCAACATGGAGGCAGGACTTATAAAAACAAGCTAGAAATTGTTGCCGTTAAAGCCCCAGTACTCCGCTTCCTCGTATTTTACATAAAGATGATCGGGAGAGATGTGCAGTTCCTGATGTAAGATGTCAGTGATTTGAGCAGTCAATTTGTTATATGTGCTACTACTCGCTTTCCCAAAAAGCTTTACTTCCACAAAAGCAATCGGGCTCTCATTTTCGCCTTTAAAATAGAGGCTGCATTCATCTTCAAAAGATAACATTAGCCAGTTTTCACTTTTTCCGGGAATCAGAGAAATTGCTTCCCCTAGCTTTGTCTTAATCACGTCTTGTTGTTCTTTTGAGATTTTAATATTTACTTTTGTTCCAATAAACGGCATTCGAATCTCTCCTTATTTAAATAATGATACAATTATATCGCGATTCTATAGAAAATTCAATAAATAAGACAAGACGATTTCTAACATTTAGTGATTGTTTAATATGTTCTTATCCTTTTATCAACAAAACAAAAAAGCATTCAAATAATAAGTAAATTTTGTAAATCATAGTAATTTTGTATAAAATCATAAAAATATCAACAAAATTCAACATTTTTTGTATAAATTTGTATATAAATATTGACATTTATTAAAATAAAATGTATAATACATACAAAAAAGGAGGAAAAATTAATTATTACACATGAATTCCAAGGAGGTGAGAGGAGCAGTAATCACCTTATTCAGATTTAATATGTTAAAATTTTAACTTTTAGCTTAGATTAAAAGCATATTGCTGAGAAATGAATACTGTGTGGTTGATTGGGTGCCAATTAAATAAAATTGTTTGGGAGATGAATAACAAAAATTTATAGGAGTATGAATTGATTAAGCTTAAAAATTAGGACCAATATGATAAGACAATGTAAAAAAATATATATCAACAAAAAGGACAATGGAGGACACAAATATGAAATGGTTCTATAATATGAAAATATCTGTTAAACTTTTAACAAGCTTTATTATTGTTGCTTTGATTGCGGGAGTCGTTGGAGTCATAGGGGTTGTAAACGTAACTAAAATAAATAGACAATACATTAACTTGTACGATAATTTTGGCATTCCTATAGGGAATATGGGTGAAATATCAACACAGTTTCAATTGAGCAGAGTCTATTTAAGGGATGTTGTTTTGGAGAAAGACGAAGCAAATAGAACGAAATATGTGGGGAAAATAAATGAATGCGACAAGATCATCAGCGAACAGCTGGGAATTTTCAAAAAAACAATCCAAACAGAAGAAGGACAAGTAGAATTTAAAAGTCTGTTGGAAGGGCTGGAAGAGTTTAAGCCGATTAAAGAAAAAATTATAAGCTTGGCACGTAATAATAAAGACCAAGAAGCTCTTGCCTTGATAAGAGGAGATGGAGCTAAGCCAATAGAAAAAGTGGGGTCTGCTATCGATAATTTGTTTGAAATGAAAGTTTCAGGTGGACAGCAAGGGGAGAAAGATTATTCAAAAGGGGCAGAGTCAACCATTATGCAGTTGATTGTGATTGCAATATCTGCAATTATTATTGCAGTTCTGCTGGGAATCATTGTTTCAAAAATTATATGCAATCCAATCAAGAAGCTTATGAATGCTGCAGAGGTTATTGCGGATGGCGATTTGAGCGTAGAGATCCCTGTTGACACCAAAGATGAAGTTGGAAAACTGGCGAAGGCGTTCAGAGAAATGTCGGACAACATCAACGATGCGATGACAAACATCAATACAGCGTCGGAGCAGGTTGCATCGGGCTCCAAACAAGTTTCTTATTCCAGTATGGCATTGTCTCAGGGAACAACTGAGCAAGCAAGCTCTGTGGAAGAGCTCACATCATCGGTAGAAGAAATATCCGCGCAGACAGAACAAAATGCAGAGAAAGCCAAGACAGCAGATTCTTTGGCAGAGATTGCAAAAATGGAAGCGGAGAACGGCAATAGCCAAATGGATCAAATGCTTAAAGCTATGGAGGAAATCAATGTTTCTTCCGACAACATTTTTAAAATTATTAAGGTTATAGATGATATTGCTTTTCAGACGAATATACTTGCACTGAATGCCGCAGTTGAAGCGGCGAGGGCTGGTCAGCATGGGCGAGGATTCGCAGTTGTTGCGGAGGAAGTCCGCAACTTGGCAGTAAGATCTGCGAATGCCGCACAAGAAACAACCGCAATGATAGAAGGGTCTATCAAAAAAGTAGAAGGCGGAACTAAGACAGCGAACAAAACGGCGGCGGCATTGGGGAATATTATTGATGGAATCAACAAAGTGTCCGGTCTTGTGAAGGAGATTGCTGCGGCATCAAATCAACAAGCAATCGGTATTTCACAAATTAATCAGGGAATTATTCAGATATCGGAAGTTGTTCAAACCAATTCTGCCACTGCAGAAGAGAGTGCGGCCGCAAGCGAAGAACTCTCCGGTCAGGCCGAAGAACTAAAGCGGCAGGCATCAAAGTTCAAGCTTAAAAATAAATATGCGCCAACGATTACTTATACGGAGAGACCTTTTGCAGAGGGGAGCGAAACCGGGGGGCGTATGGACTCGGCAGGAGAGCCGCACTTTGCTCAGGGGTCTGAATTTTCCAAATCGCAACCAGCGCCTAAGAGTATTTTGTTGAATGCAAAGGAATTCGGGAAATATTAATGCTTAATATTATGTAGAATATTAATGCGATAAATTGAAAAGACGCAGACCACATTGCTTAAAGCGAGTGGCTGCGTTTTTTTGATTCTAACGGTTTCTCATACTGTTATTTCAGGGTTTAATGTGTTATAATATTGCTATATATTGTAAATATATTTGGGATTGAGCTAAAATATGATAAGTCTTATATAGTTTGTGAGGAGAGCTTTTGATGCCTTTTATGAACATTAAAACGAGCGTAAAAGTTACCCGTGAAAAAGAAAAAATTATTAAAACAAGATTAATAACAGCAATGAATGATCTTTCCGACAACATGAGGGAACTTGTTCTTAATGTGGAAGATGAATTTCCTTTGAATATGAAGAACGACAAAACTCAGTATATCGCATTTATAGAGGTTAAACTCTATGGAAAAGCGAACAGT
>JARBTU010000063.1 GCA_029240015.1 Oscillospiraceae bacterium
GGGCACGGATGCGGAAGAGCAGTCAGTGACGGATGGACTGCATCTCCAGCGGAAGATGGGGCAGCACACATGATTTATGCGCCGTATGAAACCAATGTGCCAATCGGAAACAGATGCGTAACATTCAGGATGAAAGTCGACAACAATGCGCTTGACAACCTGAAAGTTGCGACAATAGATGTAAATAACGCCGCAACAGGAACAATACTTGCAACGATGGATATCAACAGGCAGCAATTCATGGAATCCAACCAGTATCAGGATTTAAAGTTGTTATTTAATCAGACTACGATAAATCCTCGGTTGGAATACAGGGTGTATTTCCATGATGCTGCAACAATAACGGTGGACAACATTACATTAAATTAATTTGAAACACATGCAGGTAAAAGAGCTGACTTTTATAAGGCAGCTCTTTTTATGCGATAAACTTTTATTATCCATATTGCCAGCAGATTGTTCAAAAGTCAATTGTAAGTGGTTTATTTGTATGATATAATATTCTATTATGAGTATGAGCAAAATAGTGGACTTAAAATGTTTTATAAGCAGTAATGCCCTGCATAAGGAGTGTGCGGTATGGAAATAAATAAACAAAGAAACATAGATGAATTTGTAAAACTCGTGTCAATTGACAGCCCCTCTTTTGGCGAAAAGCAGATGGGGGAATACATCAAGGAACAATTAGTTTCACTTGGATTCTTGATTATGGAAGATGATGCAGGGAGTTGCCTGAACGGGAATTGCGGCAACATCTATGGTTTTTTGGAAGGGGATAAACTCCAGCCTCCCTTGTTATTTTCCTCACACATGGATACGGTGGAGCCGTCATGTGGGAAAGAGGCAATCATCAATAGTGATGGATTGATTACAAGCAACGGGAAAACCGTTTTGGGCGCTGACGACTGTTCCGGAATAGCTGCTATTTTAGAAGCACTGCGAACTATCAAGGAGCAGGAGCTTCCGCACGGTCCTATTGAAGTGTTATTCACAGTCGCTGAAGAGGTATATTGCAAAGGTGCAAGTGAATTTGATTTTTCGCTGATTCAGTCAAAAGAAGCCTATGTATTGGATCTTACAGGTCCTGTGGGCTCAGCGGCATATAAAGCACCCACAGTTTTATCCTTTGAAGCATCCATTAAGGGAAAATCTGCACATGCGGGTTTTGCGCCTCAAAACGGGATTCATGCCATCTCGGCTGCCGCTAAAGCAATAAGTCAGCTGGATATGGGAAGAATTGACGAGGATACCACGCTGAATGTTGGCATCATTCAGGGAGGATTGGCGACAAATATTGTACCCGAGCATTGTGTGGTTAAAGGAGAAATCCGAAGTTATTCTCACGTCAAGGCGTTGGAACAAGTGGGCACCTTAAAAGAACATTTTACAAAAACTGCAAGCACAATCGGTGCAACAGTGGGCTTTCAGATATCATGTGGCTGTGAAGCCTATGAGATCCCTCTTGATCATTCTGTGGTACAACGATTTAAAAAAGCTTGTGAGCACCAAGGAGTGTCTGCTTCTTTGGAAGGAACCTTTGGTGGAAGTGACAATAACCACTTGGCAAAGCACGGAATCTCCGGCATTGTTGTGGCTTCTGCGATGAACCGTTGTCATTCCTGTGAAGAATATACTACTGTAGAGGAATTACACCGTATCGCAGAACTAACAGTTCTGCTTATGACTATATAAAATAAGGATTGAAGTATAACATGAAGAACCCATTGAACTACCAGACAACTGAATATGATTGCGGTCCTACCACCATGATGAATGCGATCAGTTATTTATTCAAAAGAGAGGAAATTCCGCCTGATGTCATCAAGCATATTGTTCTCTACTCCCTGGATGCCTATAATGATAAGGGCGAGTTTGGGAAAAACGGTACTTCCGGCATGGCGATGATGTTCATCAGCAATTGGCTTAACCAATTTGGAAAAGCAAAGAAATTTCCAATTTTTTGCGAATTTCTTACTGGAAGAGATGTGTATATCAGTCAAAACAGTAAGATTGTAGCGGGGCTGCAACAAGGTGGTGCGGTTATGGTTCGTTTGATGTATGGTTGTTGGCACTATGTTTTGCTAACGGGAGCTGATGATAAAAATATTTATCTTTTTGACCCTTATTATCGGAAGAAAAAGTTTGATATTGAAGGAGTTGATATGCTTACGGACTCTCCCATGAAAATGAATCGAAGAGTGTCTTATGATAGATTAAACAGTGAACAAAAAGGGGTGTATGCCCTTGGTCCAAAGGATGTAAGAGAAGCTGTCATTCTGTTCAACCAAAGCACCCAAAAAACTGCAGGAAAGACGATTGAATATTTTATATAAAGCAACGGCGCTATTGAATTAATCAATAGCGCCGTTGTAGTTTATTTTATTGTATTGTATTTATTCATTCATTCATCATTTGAATTTATAGCAGGCTGCTTAAACAACTGGCCCGGATGTAACTTCCCTTTAAACGACATTAATTGTGAAGAGATAAACGCCACAATAGGAACAGCCGTAAAAATTCCCAAGCTGCCCGTCATTCCTTGAATAATTTCAATGGCGATGCTCGGCGTACTGAATAGCTCATGGAATGAAACATCATAAGAGTATAGAAGTAAAATTGTTGTAAGTGATCCGCCTGTAAAAGCTAAAATCAATGTGTTGGACATGGTACCCATCGTATCCCGTCCCACGTTGACTCCGGAGCGGAATAATTCTCGCTTTGATAAACCGGGACTGTTCTGATAAACTTCATTGACTGAAGAAGAAATCGAAATGCAGACGTCCATGATTGCACCAAGAGAGGCAATCAAAATGGAAGCGAACATAAGCCCTTTCAGCTGCAGACCATTTTGCTGTGTTAACATAATCAGTTCTTCGGTATCTGATAAAGTGAATCCAGAGATGTTTGTAAAATAACTTACCAAAGAACATAGGATTCCTGCAACGGTAACACAGAGAATGGTTCCAATGATAGCAGATACTGTTTTGGCGTTCCACCCATCAATTAGAATCATTGTAACGAAGGTAGCGGCAACTGCCAGCAAAATAGATGCTAAAACAGGAGAAGCACCCCGGGATAATAATGGAATAAATAAAAAGAAGATACAAATAAGGGTGAAAGAAAGGCTTATTAAAGATTTAAAGCCTTTTTTCCCACCGATAGCACACAATACAAGACAGAATAATCCAATAATAACAAATAATGGGCCACTCCTGTCATATGTGTAAATACTCGCCATCTGCTGATCTCCTGAAACACTAACAGATACAATTAATTTTGTTCCTGTTTTGCATACAACGTTATAGGTATAGCTGGCATAATTGGTGGTCTCAAAAATTTTTCCTTTTAAGTTCCCACTGGTAATTTTTAATTTTACTTTTTGAGTTCCTGTCAAAGAACCGCTTGTTTGCTCTTTTACCAGTTTTTCATCTGTCACTTGGGTTACAACCGCTTTTTCATAATAAACACCTGACCGTATTCCAATTTTTTTTATTGGAACACGGTTCACGCTGTAGATTAAAAGACTTAAGATAGATAGAATTAAAATAATAGGAATAACTCTTTTAAAAAATCTTTCTAGGTCAAATTCTTGGAATTTGGATTTCATAATTTTTTCTCTCCTGACACATCACAATTTCTTATTGGATGTGTAAAGTTTCACACTATTTTAATACAAACAAAAAGAAGAAACGTTGTCGACCGAATCCGGCCGGCAACGTTTCCTGATTTTTATTGCTGATCGGTAAAAATAACTTTACTTTTCACAACAGCTTATTTTGATGTTTTTCTTCTTCTGGAAGTTACAAGAACTGCGCCAGCGCTTAGTCCAAGAAGAACAATACTGATTGCAACTGAAGTTGTATTGTCACCAGTCTCTGGAGTGTTGCCTTCGTTATTAGAACCAGGTGCTGTAGGCACTGATTCGTCAGGGGTAGACTCATCAGGAGTGGATTCTTCTGGGATAGATTCGTCAGGAGTAGATTCTTCTGGAGTAGAAGACGGATCCTCCGGTATATTTGCTTCAGTCTTAAATACTGCTGTTGCGGTATTTAACGCTGCAAGAGCTTGTTGTAAATCTGCTTCTGTTGCATCTTCGTTTTCAAAAACTGCTTTGGCAGCGTTAAGCGCCGTTAGATATGCATCTTTCGCAGCTTGAGGATATTCACCTTCATTGGTTCCAACGGTTGCTTCGTTAAATAGTTTTTCAGCAGTTTCAATCACATCGGAGAGAGTAGCTTTGTTGCCACCTAAAACCAAACCGTTTAATGCGGTGCTAAGTGCTCTGTAAGCACTATTCATTTGTGCATCGGTAGGTGAAGCAACTTCTAATACATCTTGAGCACCTTTAACCGCTGTTTTTAGTTTGCTGAAAGAATCAACAGTATGATCTTTTCCTACTTTTTTGCCTGCAGTGTCAAGCAAAGTATTCATGTCTTCTTTTGTAGCAGCTTTTTTTAGGCTAACTTCATCAATAACTGTCATAGTATCTGCGCGGTAAGTTTTAATGGTAAATTGGTTGTTGGTTACATCAAGTGAAGAGAATTGAGGAACTTTAATATCCAATTTCTTTTCAACAAAGTTTGAGTTACCAACCAAGTCATAGAACTTCGCACCGGAAGAACAGCTTCCTGTAATGTATAAAATGCCGTTAGGATCTATTGTAATGCCTTTTGCATCTGTTAACTGGTCTTTCTGTGGCAATTGATCTTTCATGAGGAAAGAACGAGCAAATGTGTGGTCATGTCCGGTTAATGCAAGATCCACTTTAAGTTCTTCAAAAACAGGAACTAAGTTCTTGCGAAGTCTAACGGTTGTAATACCCTCAGACTCAGGTTCGGAAGCATGCTTACCAGCACCATAAACGTCTTGGTGCATGAGGACGATACGCCATTTTGCATCAGTATGGGAGGCAATTGCAGCTTGCATTGCTGCCTTGTGCTCTGCAATATTTTCATTATTTCCATTGAGCACCATGATTAATGTGTTGCCGTAAGAGAAATAATAATCTGTCCCAGCGCCTGTTTTAGCATAATTCGTAACATTTGGCATATTGTAGTGATACGTAAAGCTTGGATTGCTTCCGTCATGGTTACCCATTGTTGGAGCAAAAGGAACTTTTTTAAATTGGTCTGCTTTTGTTAGTGCGGTATATTCGGTTTCATAGCAATGGTCAACCTGGTCACCACCGGATAGAATAAAGCTTGCATCAGGAATCAAATCCATTGCTTTATTCAAAGTTGTATTCCAGCCTACGCCGTCTGATACATCGTTACCGCTTCCACCAATTTGAGGGTCACCAACAAAGATAGCTTTGTATGAATCGCCACCCTTTTGGGTTTTGAAAGTATAAACAGGGCTCCAGCTATTGGTGTTCTTGTTACCATAGCGATAGGAATATTCTGTGCTTGCGTCTAAATCTGTTACAGTAACTTTATTGGAAGCGAAGCCTGCGTTAGCTTCTATAATGGTTCCATCGGCAACTTTTGCACCTGATGGGAAAGTATCTCCGGTCATATCAGATTTTTTTGCAATTTGCACTGCAGCACCTGTTAGTGATGCAGGAGGGTAAGTACCGCTTACTAATTGAACACTCCACACGATACCACCCCAACCGTTTGCTGTAGTCTGATCGCCTACACGGATAAAGATATAATCGTTGCCGGCTGTAATGTAAGAAGATAAATCAAATTTTTTCTTCTCGCGGTTTGAGTTTCCACATTCGCCTACACCGGCAAGAGTTGGGTCAGCGATAACCGTTCCCCAAGTGACTCCGTCTCCTGAAAGTTGGATGGTGTAGTTTTGAGAAATATCAATCAAAAGAGTTGCATTAGGTTTTGTTTTATCCAAAGGAAGTTTGTAAACGCTGGTTGCATTTCCGTCATGGAAACGACCGCCTTCGCCGTTAACTTGACCACCGATTGAAGTGGAGTATTTTGTTTCGTCTGCAGTATTAGGAACAAAATAGATTTCTCCAGCGCCTCTTTCGTATGGAGTATACCATGCAAATCCTAATTCAGATGCATTCTTTCCAGGGGTCATAACGAATTTTTCGCCTTGGAATCCAACATCTTCTGTGCTGGTCTGTAAACTCATATCAAAATAAATATCAGAGCTGGTTGCTGTAACGTTGATTAAATTTACACTGATGATGTTTTTGCCTACATGCAATCCGGTTGGAGCAACACGTACATCGCTGGACTCATAAGGAGTTTTATCTACAGTGCCGCCTTCATTAAAGGTAGCATGTGCTTTTACGCCGTTAAAATAAACGGTTGCGCTGTCATCCAAAGAAAGATTCATTACTACGGATTTAACTTGGCTCATATCAGCAATGTTAAGCACTCGGCGGAGATAGACGTTGCTGCAGCTTCCAGAAGGAACGCTGCTTACGCCTGTGTACCCGTATCCGACAGGAGCGGCATTCTTAGCCCAAGAACTGTCAGCGGCAAAGCTCTCTTCCAACCATGTTGTTCCTGTTCCGTTTTTCAGCCACAACCACTCAGCGCCTTTTGCAATCGAAGTACCTTCCGGAGTTGCATCTTGAGAAGGTACAGTGGTGTTTGCAATAGCAACTAGTTTTAGGTCTCCATAAATGTCTGAACTTCCTGTTGTATCATTCAATAATAATAACGTAACTACGTTATTACCTTCTTTAAACAGACTTTTAGAAACAGTAACGTTTCTGTGCTGACCAACGTCATTTCCAACTACCACATCTCTGCGATAGCCAAGCGTTGTAATGTCAGGTGCAGTTGTATCTGATACTTTTTTAGCGTTTAAAAGAGCTGCTTCCACGCCATTAACAAATAAAACTCCACCATCGTCAATATCTGCATCAAGAGTAAATGAACTGTAGCCATCTAGATTGTTAATGGTAACATTTTTTTGGACAGTAAGACTTGGACAAGATGTCCCTTTGTCGATTTTAGTTCCACTGGCCAAACTTGTATCCATTGGTTTTCCTGCGCCGGCAAAACCTATCGGAAGTTTGACATTGGAGGTCCATGAAGAGTCTAGCGTAAAACCTCCTGTTGGCATTGCTGTTTCCGTCACGTTTTTCTTCCATGACCAACCAGTGCTGCCAAAATCAATAATAGTTTGATCTGCAGCAGCGGCAGTAGCCGGAAGACCAATCAAAGAACCTGAAACTGCACTTGCGGCAATTGCCACCGACAATATCAAACTCAGAATCTTTCCTTTTTTCACAAATTTTCCTCCCTTTCATGGATTAAATTAAATAAAATTGAACTGGAAAGCAAAAAAATACGACAATCTTCCCCCTAGACGAAAAAATTGACGTCTTTTTTGTTATCAAGTCTTTTGCAGAGCATTTAAAGCGTTTTATGCAAAAAGACGTGCAACACTTTCTTTATCTATAATATACCGTTAAATAGCTGTTTTGTCAATCGATTTCTTATAGAAAAAGCATCATTTTCATAGAATTTTATGCTTATTTTTTGGTAAAATGCAACGAAATTATGAGATATGAAAATAACTAGAAAATAATTGAAAAATCTGTGAAATAACAATTAATATTTTTTTCTTAGACATAAGACTTAAAAATTATTCATGTATGTCACACCAAAACTATGTAAAATTTGAGTCAAGAATGTGTAAAGTTTAAGTGAATTTCATGTAAATTTATATTATTCTAACTAATAGAGAAGACTATCAGTCTATAAGACAGTATTAAGAATGAGTCCTGTAAAAATTATAGAATCATAGAAGTTAAATTTCAAGTGACAGATATTAGTAAAACATAAATTAGAGAAATTAGTATTGCTATGTGACAATTATTTTCATCAATTAAAGTTGACATATAAATTGCAAACCTTAATTATTTTTGACTTGCATTTTTTCATAATAATACGTAAAATAACGCTATAAATCGTAATATGAACCAAAATACAAAAACCGCTAAACACCTGAAAACACAGGGCTTAACGGTCTTTTTTGGTGGTCGAGGTGACAAGACTTGAACTTGCGGCTTCTGCGTCCCGAACGCAGCGCTCTACCAAACTGAGCCACACCTCGATAATAACAAAATGTATTATACATTCAAATAAAAACGATGTCAAGATAGAAAAAGGCATAAATTTTTTTAATATTTCTATTCTTTATTTATAATATGGGTATTGACAGATAAGGTTTACTTCTTAAGAATTGAAAGGTAAAGGAAATTTCACGCAATACATCTTTTTGGAGGTAACAAATGTTAACGAATGCTGAAAAAACCATGGATAAAGTGGTCGCTCTCTGTAAAAACAGAGGTTTTGTTTATGCGGGGAGTGAGATATACGGAGGGCTTGCAAATACTTG
>JARBTU010000064.1 GCA_029240015.1 Oscillospiraceae bacterium
TTCTTCAGGCAGGATTTTTAACACTTTTTCATAATCTTTTCTTAAAAGAGAAACGTCAGTATCATCATCCCATGGGATAAATCCTTTGTGACGAACCGCTCCAAGCAATGTTCCATAGGAAATATAATATGGTATATTATGCTTTTTGCATATCCTGTCAAACAGGGCAAGAACTTCAACTTCCATTTTTTTTGCCGCGTCAAGCAGCACTTCATTTTCCATTTTGTTCTCCAACTTATTCATCTCCCAAATCAATCTCAATTGCGGAATGTTTGAGCACCCTTTCTTGTTCCGGAGGAAGTTTCATATAGTCTCCGTAAAGGTGGGTCAGATACTTGTCCCAAAGCTCAGGAACGCAAAATAACTCTCCTTCAAAATCCACAGGAACAGGCGTCCCTATATATTCCTTAGGCATGATTTCCTTGTCATAATGTTTGATTCCATAAATATTAGCGACGTTTTTGCAGTCTTTTACGGAATAAATTCCAATCTTTTTATCAAAACTCATCCCAATTCTTTTTAAGAGGGAATTGGGCAAAACTTTTACAATAACAGTGGAAAGAATCTTAATTGCTGTTCCTTGCTTTTTGATAGGTTCCTGTCTGCAAAAGAAATAAGATGCAAGCCCGTTAAATTTTTGTTTTTTTCTTAATTGTGGGTCATCCGGCACTGCATCAATCGGATAAATATCAATAAAAACGCCTTTGTGCATCTGCCTTTTCTCTATATTCTCCTGCACATAAACCGTTCCGTTAATTCTTATTTTAATGTACCCCAAGTGATAGCCTTTATCTGTTTCAAGCGTTTGGATAAAATACTTTTCGCCAAGTTCACCCTGTGCAATTTTTAAAAACTTTTCATAATCTTCGCGGAGCATTCCCAAGTCCACATCATCATCCCACGGAATAAATCCTTTGTGACGAATGGCACCAAGCACGCTTCCTCCAACCAAGAAAAAGGAGATTTCGTTCTTTTCACAGATTCGCTTGACTTCCTTTAAAAGAGAAAGCTCTATTAGCTGAAGCTTTCTTACGTCGAATTGTTCCAACTTCTTCTCAACCTCCCGCCAAATGACGCTAACAAATTTAATGATAGCACAATTGCCTTTTCTTTTCAATAAATGCAAAGTTAATCTTAACTTTTTCTACAAAAACTTAATAAGATCTATTTACATATAGTATAATGACCATTCTATATCTCTTAATGTTTTAAGATAACTAGAATTTTTCATAAATAGTAACCTAATCCTTCAGAAAACTTCCGTTTAAAAGTTTCTTGAAATAAGCTTATTATTTCATTTTTATAAGCCATTCTTAAATACAATTAGTATACCACCATCTAAAATTTACTTTTAGTTGGTGGTATTTATCAAAATTGATTCTATAAATTTAAAATTTCAGTTCGCAACAAAAGCAACCGGTATCTCCGATTCTTCCTTCCACAAAGCAGACTTCGTCTGAAACATTTACAAAGACTTCTATTTCCTGTCCCAATTTTGCCTCATGATTAAAGTTAATCATAAAATCTTTTACCATACGCTTTTGCTGGGTGGCAGGTAAGAAATCCATGGCAATGTCAAGATAATTTGCATTATAGACATGCCCGTTTCCGTCAATGTCCGAATACACAATTTTTCGCTTTCCGACCATTTTCATCTCCGGAAGTTTAATCTTCTTTGCCGGACTGCATCCCGGGCTTTTGTCTGCAAGAACATCCATCTCGCCCGTAAATTCACTCGGTCTTAAAATATGCCGTGTTTTCGGATTGACCAATATCCACGCGGAAGATGAGCTCACGACGATGTTTCCATCTTCATCATACACGTCAAAATCCCTTAATGCTAATGCGCCTTTGGTTCCTCTTTCCCATGTGGCAAAAGTGAGTTTTTGATCCGCTATAGGCATCGTATGAATTTTCACATGACAGCGTGATATCAAAAAAGCCATGTTTTGCTGAAGCAGCCAATCATGACTGTAGCCTTTGTGCGAATAATCAATGCCCGAAATGTCGGCGATATATCTCATAAGAGTGGAAACCCGTGCGTTTTTTGCGGCATCACAATCATAAAAGCGTATTTCAACGTCTTTATAAAAAACCTTGTTTTGTCTAACCAAAATTTTTTCATCTCCAAGTTGTTTTAAAAAATACTCCCGATTACTTTATCACTTGACAGCCCATATATTTCACAAGAACTTCCGGAACGGTGATGCTTCCATCCTCATTCTGATAGTTTTCAAGGATTGCTGCAACTGTTCTCCCGATCGCAACACCCGAACCGTTCAGTGTATGCACAAGCTGTGCTTTATCCTTCATAGTGTTTTTGAACTTGATGTTTGCTCTTCTTGCCTGAAAATCTTCAAAGTTCGAACAGGAGGAAATCTCCTTATAGGCCCCGTATGAAGGCATATATACTTCGATATCATATGTTTTCGCACTGGAGAATCCAATGTCACCTGTACAGAGGTTCACCACACGGTAAGGGAGTTCCAACGATTGAAGAACTCTCTCCGCATCATGGGTCAAGTTTTCGAGTTCCTGATAAGAATCTTCCGGATTTGAAAACTTCACAAGCTCTACTTTATTAAACTGATGCTGACGAATCAGCCCTCTTGTATCCCTTCCAGCGCTTCCTGCTTCTGCTCTGAAACAAGCGGAATAAGCACAATATTTTATCGGCAGGTTCTGACCTTCCAAGATTTCATCCCGGTGCATATTGGTCACAGGCACTTCTGCAGTCGGAATCAAAAAATAATCTAATCCGTCCAATTTAAACGCATCTTCTTCGAATTTCGGAAGCTGTCCTGTCCCTGTCATAGATGCTCGGTTCACCATAAAAGGAGGGAAAACCTCTGTATATCCATATTGAGTATGGGTATCCAGATAAAAACTAATCACTGCGCGTTCCAATCTTGCGCCTAAGCCCTTATAAAAATGAAAACGTGCCCCTGTTACTTTTGCCGCTCTTTCAGGATCCAGAATATTTAGCTGTTCGCCCAAATCCCAGTGTGCCTTTGGCTCAAATCCAAATTCGCGCGGTGTTCCGAATTTTCTGACTTCTACGTTGTCGTTTTCATCTTTTCCGACGGGAACGCTTGCATGAGGAATGTTCGGGATAGACAATAAAAGGTCTTTTTGTTTTTGTTCCAGTTCCGAAATAACCGAATCGCACTTTTTAATTTCGTCCGACAAGGCCTTCATAGCGACCATAACTTCGCTCACATCGCCACCCGCCTTTTTGATGGAAGGAATCTCTTTGCTGACTTTATTTTGTTCCATCTTCATCCCGTCCGCTTTGGTGCTGATCTCTCTACGCTCACGGTCAATGTCCAAAATCGCGTCCACGATGCTGTCCATATCTTTATTTCGGCTTTTCATTGCGGCTTTTACAAGCTCCGGATTGGTTCTTACAATTTTAATGTCTAACATATCATCTGTTTCCTCTCTGTTTTTGCTTTTGTTTCTATTATTTATTATATGTCAATTTTTCTGCCATCTCGGCAAGTTCTTCTTTTTTATAAAATTCTATTTCAAGCGTTCCTTTGCTGCCTTGGACCACAATCTTTACTTTTTTTCCCAAATGTTCGGCTAAGGCAAGCTGCATCTCATCATAATAGCTGTCTTTTATTGTATTTTTCTTTTCGGACTGTGTTTTCTCTTTTTTTTGCGTCATTTTTTCAATATCACGAACGCTATATCCTTTTTTTGGTATTTCACACGCAAGCTGATAAATCTCTTCCTCGTTGTCAAGAGACAAAAGCGCCCTTGCATGTCCCGAAGATATGTCTCCGTTTTTAAGCATCGGCATAACACTTTCGGGCAGATTTAAAAGCCTTAGCATATTGGATACAGCAGGGCGAGACTTTCCAACCCGTTGAGCGACCTCATCCTGTGTCATATTATATTTATCAATCAGTTCTTTATAGCCCAGCGCTTCTTCCAATGGGTTTAAATCCTCTCTTTGGAGGTTTTCAATCAGCGCAATTTCCATCATTTCGGTATCGGACATCTCCCGAACCACAACTGGGACTTCGCTTATTCCAGCCATACGACTTGCCCGCCAGCGACGTTCGCCCGCAACAAGCTGATAGCTGCCGTTGGTCTTTGGCCGCACCAATAAAGGCTGGATTACGCCATGCTGTCGTATAGAATCCGCCAACTGAGCCAAAGCGGTTTCATCAAAATCTTTTCTTGGCTGATTTTTGTTCGGCTCAATCTCTGTCAGCTTCATCATGACTGCTCCTGAGCTCGTCTGGGTATTGTTATCAATAAAAAGGGCATCCAGTCCTTTTCCCAAGCCACTTTTTCTTGCCATTTCGTCACCTAATCCTTTCAGATAAAGCCTTTATTTTTTGTTTTTGTTCAAAAACTCTTTTGCTAAATCGTTATATGCCTTCGTTCCTTTGGAACTTTTGTCGTAATATAACACCGGCTCACCAAAACTCGGTGCCTCAGAGAGTCTGACATTACGCGGAATCACCGTTTTATATACTTTTTGAGGAAAAAACTTCTTCACTTCGTTCACGACCTGAACGGTGAGATTAAGTCTTCCGTCGAACATGGTCAGCAAAACACCCTCAATGTCCAGCGTTTCGTTATAAAGCCGCCTTACCTGGCGAACGGTTGCCATCAACTGGGACAACCCTTCCAACGCATAATATTCGCATTGTATCGGCACAAGCAGGGTATCGGATCCCGTCAAAGCATTAAGCGTAATTAATCCAAGGGAAGGGGGGCAGTCAATCAAGATATAATCATAATCTTGTTTGATGGCGGCAAGCGCTTTTTTCAGACGATACACTCTGTCTTCCAGCTCCACCAGTTCAATTTCCGCTCCTGCTAGCTCAATACTGGACGGAATAATATCTACATGCTTATATTTTGTCTTTACAATTACTTCTTCAACCTTCGCTCCACCAATAATCAGGTCATACGAGGATTTGTTTCCTCCTTTTTTGCTGATTCCCATTCCGCTGGTTGCGTTTCCTTGCGGATCAGTGTCGATTAAAAGGACTTTCTTTTTATGATCACCCAAAGCAGCGGTTAAATTCACGGCTGTAGTGGTCTTTCCTACACCGCCTTTTTGGTTTGCAATGGCAATAACCTTTCCCATAAGTTGCTCCTTCGTTAAAAAAGTTACAGATTCCTGTAATTTTGACCAAAGTATAATAAAAAACTCTGTTTTTTATTATATCACATTCTTTTTTGAATGAAAAGGTTATTTGATGAAAGTTTTCCCCATCATGTTTCACGTGAAACATGATGGGGAAACAAAAAAAGCGTGCTTCATTGCACGCTTTTTTTGTGGGTAAGGGGAAGAATGTAATATATATTTCAAAGCATAGCTTTAAAATAACTAAGTTTTAATCGGGATCTTTACGACATATTCAATATAATCGCCCTGATCCGTCTTTTTTGCCTGAGCGGCAATTCCTGCTTTTTTCATCGTATCTATTGCTTTATTGATTGTATTAAAAAACAATCTTACATCTTTAACGATCATCAACCTTCTTTTATTTGGGTCTTTTCCATTATTATTGATCAAAGCCTCTATGTATTTTTCACTTTGCGCTACATTTAAGTTGTTTTTAATAATATATTTAATTGCTTGCTTTCTCAAGTCGTCGGTTTTAATCTTTAAAACCGCTCTTGCATGCCTTTCAGTCAGGTTGTTTGCAACAATCAGTTTCTGTTCTTCTTCTTTTAACTTCAACAGCCTTATTTTGTTGGCAATGGTGGATTGTGCCATCCCAAGCCGAAATGCCGCTTCTTCTTGGGTAATATTCCATTCGCTTAACAGCGATACCAAAGCGCCTGCTTCTTCGAAGAAGTTCAAATCTTTTCGTTGGATATTTTCCAGCAAGGCTAAAATCGCGGATTGTTTATCACTTACGTCACTTATAATGCAGGGAATGCTGTCCATTCCTGCTAATTTTGAGGCTTTCAGCCTTCGCTCTCCTGAAATCAGCTCAAATTGGTTGTTTACGTTTTTTCTTACGGAGATTGGCTGTATGACACCGTTTTCTTTGATGCTTTTAGCAAGTCCCATTAGTTCTTCATGATTAAAGGTTAATCGTGGTTGAGCAGGGTTTGGAACAATTTCGTTTGTATTAAGTAAAACGACTTTATTCACAACTCTTTCTTTCGAAAAAATAGATGTCATATGTTTTTACCTCCCCATGTTTTAAACTGTCGTTTCTTTTATATTCTGCAATATAAATCAAAAATCGCATATATAGTTTGTCCTTTATGGACAATATACCATATATGCGATTAAAATTCCACAATTTCCCGTCTTGTTTTATCTAATTTTTGTGACATCAACCAACAAATCCCGCAGTTAGCTTAAAGGGTTTTTTGAGATTTTAGCCGATTGTCTAGGATATTTTGTCGGCGTTTGCGATATCTTTCTAATAATAACAATTCCTCTGCTGCTTCCATCCGGCAAAATCATCTCTTTAATATCCTCTATCTTGGCTCCGAGAATGTGAATTGCACCTTTTGCTTGCTCGGTTTCGTTGTTTGCATCACTGCCCTTTAGCGCAATAAAAACGCCTCCGACTTTCACAAAAGGAAGGCAATATTCGCACAAGACGGCTAAATTTGCAACAGCTCTCGCCGTTGCAATATCAAATTGCTCTCGATATTCCTGCTTTCTGCCCATTTCTTCTGCTCGCCCATGGACGGCTTTTGAATCCAATTGAATCTCAGAGCATAAGGTCTCCAAAAACTTGACTCTTTTATTAAGACTATCAAGCAAGGTGACATTGATATCTTCACGCACAATCTTAACAGGCAGGGAAGGGAACCCCGCACCTGTTCCCACATCAATCATGCTGATGTTGTCGGGAACATCTATGCTTTTCAATAACAGCATACTGTCTAAAAAGTGCTTAATTGCAATTTCCTGAGGTTCTGTTATCGCGGTCAGATTTATTTTCTCGTTCCAGTCTACCAATATATCCGCATATAAATCCAGTTGTTCCAGTTGTTTTTGCTCTAAATAAAAGCCATAATCTTCGGCAATCATTTTCATGTACGCTTTATCAATCCCCATTGTTGTTTCTCCTTTGCTGTAACCAAATTAAAAGGACGGAGATATCCGCAGGGCTGACACCTGAAATTCTTGACGCTTGTCCTATGTTTAAAGGCTTTACCTTGTTCAGTTTTTCTCTTGCCTCCAAGCGTAGCCCTTCTATTGTGGAATAATCAAACTCCGCAGAGAGTGCCTTGGATTCCAGCTTTCTCATCTCTGCTACTTGTGATAGCTGACGATTAATATATCCTTCGTATTTAAGGCCTATCTCCACCTGCTCTTTGACCTCAAAAGGAAGCACCGGACGGGTCTCATCAAATTCAGCAAGCTCTTCATAAGAAATTTGCGGTCTTTTGATTAACTCAATGGCTTTGGCGCCTGTTTTAATCTCCGATGTTTCACGTGAAACAAGCAGTTGGTTTAACTTGTCCGATGGAGGAATCACTACTTTCTCCAAGCGCATCTTTTCATTTTTCACCATTTCCAGCTTATCATTTAAATCTTGCCATCTTTGCTCGGAAATCAGCCCTAATCTATATCCGATAGGAGAAAGGCGCTGATCGGCGTTATCCTGTCTCAATATCAGCCTATATTCGCTTCTGGAAGTCATCATCCGATAAGGATCGCTGCACCCTTTGATCACTAAGTCGTCCACCAGCGTTCCGATGTAGGAACTGGCTCGGTCAAGCACGAGCGGTTCCTGTCCTTTAATTTTCAAAGCGGCATTAATTCCCGCATATAGCCCTTGTGCCGCGGCTTCTTCATATCCTGATGTTCCGTTAAACTGTCCCGCGCCATAGAGTCCCGCAACCTGCTTAAACTCCAATGTCGGCAAAAGCTCGATAGGGTCACAGCAGTCATATTCAATCGCATAGGCATTACGCATGACTTCGACTTTCTCAAAGCCTTTAATGGTTCTTAAGAATGCAACCTGAACATCTTCGGGCAGGGAAGAAGACATTCCCTGAAGATAAAACTCATCTGTATCCAGCCCCATTGGCTCTACAAAAAGCTGGTGACGAGGCTTGTCCGAAAAACGCACCACTTTGTCTTCAATGCTCGGGCAATAGCGTGGTCCCACTCCCTCAATCTTCCCACCATAAAGGGGGGAGCGATGAAGGTTGTCCATAATCACCTTGTGGGTATCCGCATTTGTATATGCGATATGGCACATAACTTTGTTTTCTAATTTTTCTTTTGTCTCAAAAGAGAAAGGAACAATCGGGT
>JARBTU010000065.1 GCA_029240015.1 Oscillospiraceae bacterium
CTGTAAATAGCAAAAACATCCATTCCACAATTGGAATGGATGTTTTTTTATTAAATAGATTATTTTTCAAATATAGCGAACGGCAGTCCCTGATGCAATAACCATGAGCATGCCATTGTTTGCGCCCAGCACTTCATAATCAACGTCTACTCCCACGACTGCGTTGGCACCTAATTGTACTGCTCGCTGTTCCATCTCCATCATGGCGTTTCCTCTTGCTGTAATCAGTTCTTCTTCATAAGTACTGGAACGTCCGCCAAAAAAGTTTGACAACCCCGCCGTAAAATCCTTGACAAAGTTAACACCTGAGATAACTTCTCCAAAAACCACGCCTTTGTATTCAACAATTTCTTTTCCATCAATAGTGGGTGTTGTTGTGACTAACATAAAAATCCTCCTAAAATAATGATTAAATTATCACGAACTCCTGCTTTATCATACCGTAGATTTAAATAAAATGCAACTTATAAAAATAAAAAACGATAAGCGTTGATTATTAGTCAATCCTATCATTTTCATTTTTCAATTCATTTCGCGTTGCTGTAATTTCAAATTCAATATACAACCTCTTTAATTGTAATATTCAAGTTTTCATCAACAGAAGACAAATCGCAATACTCATCTGTTAACTGTTCTCCATCAATAATACGAATTTTTGGCCTTATGCTTGTAGCGGCATGGTTTTCAACCACAATTCCCCGCGCACCGTTACTTAGCACAACTACCGTTCCGGTTGGATACGGTGCCACTTTGCCCACAAAGCTTTTAACAATTTGAGGGTCAAATAAAGTTGACGATCCACCCATAATATATTCCATCGCTTCAGACGGCAAACACCTTGTCCGATATGGCCTGTCTGAAGTCATCGCATCATAAACATCGGCAAGAGATATAATCTTTGCAAAAACCGGAATTTCATCTTTGCACGCCCCATGAGGATAACCTGTCCCGTCGAATCTTTCATGGTGCATTAAAACTGCCTTTTCGATCTGCTCTGAAAATGCATTGTTGCGTTTTACATAAATCCATCCATAGTCAGAATGTTTTTTGATCTGTTCATACTCGTCATTCGTCAGTTTCCCGTTTTTATTTAATATATCTTTATCTGTAAATATCTTCCCAATGTCGTGAAGCATTGCTGCAACACCCAGTTCATTTAACATAAACTGGTTCAATTTCATTGATGTTCCCATAACAATTGATAAAATGGCGACATTAACGCTATGGCTGAAGGTGTAGTCATCATATTGCTTTAAATTAATGAGATCTATAACAACATTTTTATTTTCAAGAATGTCCTGCACCATGTCATTCACTAATTGTTTAATGTTGCTAATCGCTCTTCCTTCGTTTCTTGGCTTATTAAAAATCGCTTCCTCAAACAAACTCTTCACATTATTGGTGGCACACATCCTGAGATTGTCACTTACTACATCATGAATTTCCAAATCTTCCGAAAAAGAATCGGTTATGTAAATTCCGCCATACCCCAATTCTTCCAGCCTCTTGATCTTCTTTAAAGAAAGGGGTTCCCCTTTTGCGAGCAAAAGGCTGTTGTTATAAGAAAAAATATCCTTACCGTTTAAATCACCGATTTTCAAATTCTGTGTTCTTACATATCTCATTCAAAACACCTCCTTTACTAAATAAAGCGCGAACCTTTACTCATTGATTTAATCAATACTTTCCCATCTGTTGCATGACAATGCATCGTTCTTCCGTAATCTGCCCCTACATCTGACGCAATAATTTTGATACCCAGTATTTTCAGCTCGTTTGTTACCGCTTCAATATTCCGTTCGCCGATTTTTAAGCTATTATTCAAAAACATTTGCGCTCCTCCGGCTATTTTCGCTGTAATGCGGCCAACCGCCGCGCCTTTTGCTCTCATATCCAAAACCAGTTGTTTCAAAGCAGTATCTGCAAACTTTTGAATGTTACGATCAGTGGGGCATAGACTGCTTTGAGGGAGCAAAATATGAGACAATCCCATGACGCCTGTTACACTATCATAAAGACAAGTCCCAATGCAAGAACCCAACGCATATGTAATAAGCATATCATCTCCAGTTACAATTTTCATATCAGAAATGCCGACAGTTACAAGATTACCCACTATGCCACACCCAAACGTTTAAGTATATTGTTTAAAGAATCTATTTCCGGAACCATTATTAAATGACTTGTAATATGGTCTTCTCCAATAAAATCTTCCTGTATCATCAAAGCTTTATCGCCAATCATCCCAAACATTGCGGCGGGAAGACTCATGACTGCACCCGCCATATCCGCACATAGGTCCGGAGGAGAGAGCGAGATTTTTAGCCCGGTCATCTGTGCCAGTGCGTTCAAATAAGAACCGGCCAGAATATTCCCCACTTCCATCAGCATTGATGTCTCCATCTCGGTCAGGTTTTCCAAACTTTGATTTTCATGATTAAGCAAAGATCTGCTTAATAATTCAAAAAATTTCTTTTCTATAATAAACATCAGTAAGCCGGTCACATCACCCGACATGGAAAGAGAAATGCCAACAACAGGATTTTCCGGTCCTCCCAGTGAACTGGTTACCTCGTCAAGGTTGATAATTCTAAGAACAGGAACATCCATCATAATTTTATCCGACAACATGGAAGCCAAAGCTGTTGCTGCGCTTCCCGCGCCGATATTTCCTATTTCGCGCAATACGTCAAGCTGGAAACTGTTTAAATTTTCAATTTTGGTTGTGTCCATAATATTTACCACCTATCTTAAAGTATCCCCGGCCCATTTATATATTGCCTTTGCTATTTTATCTAAAGGTAGCTGGTTCTGAACTGCGCCGATGTTATATGCCACCATGGGCATCCCGTATACAACACAAGTCTTCTCATCTTGTCCAACAGTATAAGCACCCTTTTGCCTCATTTTCAGAAGCCCTTTTGCCCCATCTTGTCCCATACCCGTCAAAATGATTCCCATAGAATTTTCAGGAGGAGCCACTTCGGCAACAGAATCAAACAGCACATCCACAGACGGACAGTGAGAACTGACTTTCTCTCCCTTATAGGAGCGTATCTTAAACTTACCGTTTTCCTTTACAAGTTTCATGTGATGCTCTCCTGCTGCAATAATTACGCGATTAGGAATCACCTCATCATGATCTTCTGCTTCTTTCACTTCCATCTGACATTGGTTGTTCAGCCTGTCTGCATACATTTTTGTGAAAACCGGAGGCATATGCTGAACAATCAAAATTCCAGGTAGATCTCCTTTGAGTTCTTTAAGAATGCTCGCTAAAGCTTCTGTTCCTCCTGTTGAGGCTCCAATCGCTATAATCGCATTCTCTTTTTTGACCCTCTCCCCTTTGTGCTGATACTGAACGGCACTTTTAGGAGGTCCAACCTTCGCGATGGATGCAATTTTTATCTTCATAATCAATTCTTTGATAAAAGAATCTACGTCAATATTCTTGTTGTCAGGCTTGGTAACAAAATCAACCGCACCAGCGCTTAACGCATCAAACACGTTCGCACTCTTCGAACTGACCACCACAACCGGCAATGGATATTGGGGCATCAATTTTTTTAAAAATTCAATGCCGTTCATTTTTGGCATATTGACATCAAGAACCAAGTCATCCGGTTCCAGTTCAATAATTTTATCCCTTGCAATATATGGGTCAGGGGCGGTTCCAACTACTTGAATGGATGAATCTTTGGAAATATTGCAAGTAATCACCTCACGCATTAGTATAGAATCATCCACAACAAGGACTTTTATGCTGTTTTTTGTCATAAATTGCCCCCCTTATGTTATGATTTTAATCTAAAAATCAAAATTTTACAATAGTTTTATCCATTATTTTTTCTGTAAACAGAAGGCATGATGTATTGATATGGCACTTCTCGTGTATTTATCGATTCTGACTGTCCGATAAATAGATATCCGCCGCTTTCCATATTATTATAATATTTCCGAATCAGCTTGGTTTTGGTTGGTTGGTCGAAATAAATCATAACATTCCTACAAAAAATAACGTGAAATTTTTTCTTGAACGGAAAGCTTTCTTCCATCAGGTTGAACGTACGGAAAACAACTTGATCTTTAATATTTTTCTTCACCTCGAAAGTTGAATCCGGTAATTTATTAAAGTAGTTGAGTTTCCACTTTTGGGGGATATTCTCTATATCTTCGCTATCATAAATCCCCTTTTTAGCGGTTTCTAAAGCTCTTGCAGAAATATCAGTCGCAAGGATTTTATGGTCCCAGGTATGGGAGTCGGTTGAAAAGAAATCTGTTAAAATCATCGCCAAGGTATATGCTTCTTCACCGGTTGAACAACCCGCGCTCCAGATTCTTAAATCACGGCTTGCTACGCTGTTTTTCAAATAGGGTAAAACTGTCGACTGAAGATAATTAAAATGCTCCTTTTCCCTCATGAAATACGAATAATTTGTTGTAAGGAAATTGATAAGCTGAGTCATTTCTTTTCCAGAACTATCGCTTTTTAACAGGTCAAAATAACTGCTAAAGCTGTCTATCCCCATATTTGTTATATAATTATTGAGTCTGCTTTCAATGAGCGTACGCTTTTTTTCCAGATTGATACCAAAATTATTTTTCATAAACGAAACGAGATACCAAAATTCATCCTGTTTAATTTTAATCATTTTCATCCCAACTTTTTGTGTTTAGATTTTAAACTATATGACGCCAAAAAAGAGGTGGTAGAATCCGCCTCTTTTTTGGCACCATTTTTTAGATTCAACAAAAATATACATATATTAAAGTATAATTAATATTTGCCGAACTCCATATCGTTTAAGATAATTTTAGGTTTGCTTTTTGCTTGGTTTTCATTTGCTTCTCTTGAATCAAAATCTTCCGAACTTTTCATGGCTTGTTGTACAGAATATGTATCGCTTTTGTTTTCCTCCGATTTAAAATTAAACTTGCCAACCATTTGTTTTAAGAACTCCGCCTGGCTGGAAAGCTCTTCACTTGACGCCGCACTCTCCTCAGCTGTTGCCGAATTTGTCTGAATGACTTGGGAAACTTGTTCGATCCCTTTGTCAATCTGGATAATAGCCGCCGCCTGTTCATCAGAAGAGGTTGCGATTCCTTCGATAAGGCTTGCTGATTCCTCTATTTCTTTAATGATATCTTTTAAATGTTCAGCCGTCTTAACCGCTCTCTTTGTTCCTTCTTCCACCCCGACAATAGAGTTCTCAATTAAATCTGTTGTTTCTTTTGCAGCACTTGCACTCCTTGCTGCAAGGTTTCTTACCTCTTCGGCAACAACCGCAAATCCCTTTCCATATTGCCCTGCTCTTGCAGCTTCAACTGCCGCATTGAGTGCAAGGATGTTCGTCTGGAAAGCAATATCATCAATTACTTTAATAATCTTAGAGATATTCTTCGAAGATTCATTGATCGAATTCATTGAATCAAGCATATCATTCATTTGGCTGTTTCCGCTAAGCGCATCTTTTTGAGTCTTTTTCCCTAACTCGTCCGACTGTCTTGCCAAAGCAGCATTTTTCTTAGTTTGCTGAGCAATTTCGGCAATGGAAGCAGAAAGTTGTTCAACCGAGCCTGCTTGTTCCGTTGCGCCTTGCGACAGAGCCTGCCCCGCATCGGAAACCTGTCTTGCTCCTGTTGCAACCTGATCGGAGGCGTTGCTGATTTCAACCAACGTATCATTAAACGACGAAACCGCATTGTTCAATGAGTTTTTAATAACAATGAAATCTCCTCTAAACTCTGAATCAATCGATGTATCCAAGTTCCCATGAGCCACTTCGTTCAGTACCCTTGCAATCTCACCGATATAATCGGAAAGCGCAGAAATGGTTCCGTTAAGAGCGTTTTTAATTTTAGCATGGTCACCTTTATAGTTCCCTTGCATGCTTGTTTGAAGGTTTCCTTTTTCCATCTCTTCCAAAACTTTCGAAGCTTCTTCGATTGGATTCATAATCTCGTCCAAAATGTCATTGACCCCTTGGACAATTCCCTTAAATCCGCCGTTCAAAGAACCTGCATCAGCTCTGTATGAAAGGTTTCCAGCTTTAGCAGCAGAAGTAACCTGAGAAATCTCACCTAATACATCATATAATGTTTCTCTAAAACGATTTAAATTGTCAATAAAGTTATAATAATCCCCGTTGTATTGGTTCTCAATGGGCTGAACAACCTCTCCTTTTGCCATTTTTGCAATATACTCCATTGCAACGTTTAAAGGCTGTACAATAGCATCAAGCGTGTGGTTAACTCCTTCAACAATATGTCTATATTCACCACTCTGTCTGTCTGAATCAGCCCGTACATCCAGTCTCCCCTCAACAGCCGCATCAGAAAGCTTGTTGATATCCGAAGTAAGGGTACGAAGGTTTGTTACTACCTTTTGCATGCTAATGGACAAGATATCCTTCTCGGATTTTTCTATGATTTCAAAGTCTAAATGTCCTTCCGCTATTTTTTGTGCATAGACAGAGTTCTCTTTCGTATTTGAAACAATATTTGCAAAAGAAACCATAAGTGCTCCGATTTCATCTTTTGAAGCAGCATCAACCGTTACTTCAACATCACCGACAGCCAACTTGTCCGCAATAGCGATAATACTTTTAATCGGTTTGCTGATTGTTCTTCTTGTAATCAAGTAGATGATAAGGATACTTAAAAGAACAAGTACTACCAATGCAACCATTATACTTACAACCGCAAATCTGGTGGATGCGCTTTGAGTTTTAGAGGAGATTCCTGAAAAAATAATACCAACGACCTGATTGCTACCGTCAAAAATGGGCGTATAGGCGCTGATAAACTTCTCTCCCAAAACATTTGCAGTTCCGTAATAGGATTGCTTTTGAGTCAGCACTTTGTCTGCAACTTCTTTGCTGGCTTTAGTCCCTATCATTCTCTTCCCGTTTTGCATAACGGTGGTATTAATTCTCTCATCACCTAAAAAGATCGTAAAGTCCGTTGTGTATTCTTTTTTCAACTCATCAAGAAACGCCGGATTATCAAGACGATATCCTGTTGAAACAACGCCAAATACTTTGTTATCCGCATCTTTAAGCGGTGCACTCGCTCTTGCGGAAAGTTTAATTTCCGTCCCTTTTTCAACATAAGCAGCAGCCTCTCCCCGAAGTGCCGCTGAAATATTTTTTTGAGATGCGAGGCTGTCTCCTTTTTTATCAGGTTCATGAACCCTTAAAATAACTGTACCTTTTGCGTCAGTAATCGTGATAAAATCACAGCCAACTCTTTTCAAAACTCCCTGCAAAAAGGCGAGCAACGCTTGCTCGTCTTTTTGTTTTACTGCGGTTGAAATCTCTTTATCTTGTGCCAAAGACTGTGCCGTCTCCAATGCACTTATTTTATAATCATCAATTTCATTGCTTAGTGTTTTTGCCGATGCACCAACAATTTGATTGTATGTCTTCACACTATGGTCCGTAAATTCAATCAACGCAATAGCTGAAATAACAACTGCCGTTATAACAACAGATGCAGTTGACACGATCATAATTCTCGTAGCTATTTTCAAATTTCTGAACCATTGCCTTTTAACTCTTTGTTTCATATTTTCAATCACCCAAAAAAATATTTTTAACCACCTCGGTTACTTTTTATCTAGGTCCAAAAGATCTTCTACTTCTTCATTCGATAAAAGTTTCATGCAGTCCAAGAGTAAAATGACTTTATCTTCCACCATTCCGACTCCCTTAATATATCTGTTCTGGATTCCCACTTTATAATCAGGAGGGGGAACAATGCTTTCATCTGATATGGAAATAACTTCCTCTACACTATCAACAATAAATCCGACTGAAATCTCATCAATATCCACAACAATAATACAAGTCCTGTCATTATACTCTTTCTGAGATTTTTTAAACTTAAGCCTCATATCAATAACCGGAATAATTTTTCCGCGGAGATTGATGATTCCTTTGACATAATCGGGAATTTCAGGAACGCTTGTAATCGGTTGAATCCCTACAATCTCTGTGACATATTTGATTTCCAATGCAAAAATTTCATCATCAAGCGCAAGAGATAAAAATCTCCCCTGCATGGTATCTTCCTCATTAAGTACAATATCATTAATATTATTATTCATTAAAATCTCTCCTTTTTTGAATTTTAAGGCCTAGTTAAAAAAATTGTTCGCAATTTCAGAGATGTCCAATATCAGGCTTATATTTCCATCTCCCAAAATGGTACATCCGCCTACTCCAACCTGTTTGA
>JARBTU010000066.1 GCA_029240015.1 Oscillospiraceae bacterium
TCTCTTGTCTACGACATCAAGAGAAAGATTGATTTTTGCAGGGGCTTTTACGGTTATTCGTTCCACAGCCAGACCTCCTCTTTCCGCCTTCTGAACCTAAATGCTTTTTAAGAATCTTTCGATTCTTTTTAATGCTTCCATCAAATGATTCAAAGAATAGGAATAAGATATTCTCACAAAGCCTTCTCCGCTTTTCCCAAAAGCAGTTCCCGGGATTACCGCAACACGCTCGGAATATAAAAGTTTTTCGCAAAACTCCTCTGAAGTAAGCCCTGTTTTTTTGATAGAAGGGAACACATAAAAAGCACCTTCCGGTTCAAAGCATTCCAGCCCCATTTTATTAAACCCGTCTACCAATAGCCTTCTTCTGGTGTTGTATTCATCCACCATATGCTTGATTTCTTCATCACAGTTTTTGAGTGCTGTTACTGCCGCATATTGGCTTGTTGTCGGTGCACACATAATTGAATATTGATGGATTTTAAGCATCTGCTGAATAACCGGTGCCGGTCCTGCGGCATAGCCTAACCTCCAGCCTGTCATTGCATATGCTTTGGAAAATCCGTTAATCACAATCGTTCTTTCTTGCATGCCATCCAGTTCCGCAATGGAGATGTGCGGCTCATTATAGGTAAGCTCTGCATAAATTTCGTCAGAAAGCACCATGATATTAGTATCTTTTAAAATATCTGCGAGTTCCTGCAAATGTTCCCTCCGCATGACTGCGCCCGTCGGATTGTTCGGATATGGAAGAATCAGCAGCTTGGTTTTATCCGTAACGCATGCTCTAAGCTCCTGCGCTGTTACTCTGAAATGATTTTCCGCCGTAGTGGGAATCTTAACAGGCTTCCCGCCTGACAAAGAGACAATCGGTTCATAACAAACAAAACAAGGCTCCGGGATGATGACCTCATCCCCAGGCTCTATAAATGAGCGAATACAAATGTCAATCGCTTCGCTTCCGCCGACTGTAACAATAATCTGGTCGGAGGGACTATAGGACAAACGAAACCGTCTTTCAAGATACTTTGATATTTCCACTCTGAGTTCCATTAATCCCGAATTGGAAGAATACCATGTCTTGCCTTTTTCAAGTGTGTCTATCCCGGCTTTCCGTATGCTCCAAGGGGTTTTAAAATCAGGCTCCCCCACGCCTAAGGAGATGACATCTTCCATCTCGCTTGCTATATCAAAAAATTTTCTGATTCCGCTTGGCTTTACATTTATGATTTTCTCCGAAAGCACTGAATTATAGTCTATCACAGAAAACTTACTCCTCTCTCATCCTTTGGCTCATCGCACATGATGACGCCCTTTTCTTTATAGCGCGAAAGGACAAAATGAGTCGCAGTCGACACGACAGAATCAAGCGGTGCCAATCTATGAGAAACAAATAAAGCAATATCTTTAAACGTGCTTCCAATTACCGTTACAGCCAAATCATACCCACCAGACATCAGATAAACACTTTCTACCTCGTCGTATGTGGTAATCGTTTGAGCGATTTCCTCAAACCCTAAATCTCTTTTTGGAGTAACTTTCAGTTCAATTAGCGCCACAACATGATTGGTGTCGATTTTTTCATAGTCCAAAATCGCACTGTATCCTTTAATAATCCCTTGTTTTTCATATTCCTCCAGCCTTGCGGCGACTTCCGCTTCGCTGATTCCTGTCATGGCGGCCAGTTGTTCGTTTGTAAAACGAGCATTTTGCTCCAGAAGTTTGAGTAATTTGTCCATTTTTATCACTCCAATTAACAATTTTATTGGGTATCTGATTATTATACCAAAAAGTCAAACCGAATGTCCAGTGTTATATTTTAATGAACATCGGCTTCCTTTGCTCAAAATAACAAACGTGGTCAAACCCGCATTCTTTTAAAAGCTCATATGCATCTGCAATGCCTTTCCCTAAATCCTTCGTGCAATGCGCATCCGATCCCACCGTTATGATTTCTCCGCCAAGATCTTTATACCTTTTTACAATTGCTTTATTCGGCATGGTAAGTCCTAGCGCCTGCCTTAATCCTGACGTGTTTATTTCGATTCCTTTTCCGTTTTGGATAACGATTTTCAATATTTCGTCGATTATATATTCGTATGAACTCATATCCAGACTGATTTTCATGACGCCTTGGATATATCTCAAAGGATAAGTTAAATGACCCAAAACGTCAAACTTGTTCCACTGTGCGAGTTCCAAAAGCTCGTTAAAATATTTTCCCACCAGAACAGGGGCAGCGTTCTCGGTAATATGATAGTCCAAAAACGCAAAATCCTCAAACCCTTTCAGATTATGCAGGGAGCCGATGACGAAATCGAAGCCACACATAGAAAGAATTTTCTCCGCCATTGCCTCGTCCTGAAGCGCTTGTCCGAGTTCCACTCCTGCCAAAAGCTTGATGTCTTTATGTTCAAAAGCTTCCTTTTCTTTTTGCATATCCAAAAAGGATTTTCGGGTCATTTCCACACATTTTAACGGGTCTGGGTCGTTTGCTTCACAATGGTCGGAAAGACCATACGCAAAAAGCCCTAAATCCCTGGCTGTTTGCACCATATCGTGAACTGAGCAATCCCCGTCGGGCGAGTTATTGCTGTGAGTATGACAATCTATATACAAACCATTTTTCATGTTCAACCTCCAAGAAAATCTATGTCTTCCGCATTTTTCGCTTACTTAAATTGTATCACATTTGATGTATTTTTGCACGTTAAAAGTGTAAAAATTGTACGTAGTTGCCCTTTTAAATTTGTTTATTTTGTGGTATTATGAAAATTAAATATTAATTTATTGGCAATACATTATTCAAAATATGAATTGGAGGGTTTTTTATGCGCGCTGTTATCACTGTAATCGGGAAGGATACCGTCGGAATTATGGCGAAAGTCAGTGGAGTATGTGCGGATTCCCATGCAAATGTGATTGAAGTGACTCAAAGTGTTTTGCAAGACATGTTCGCTATGATCATGCTAATTGACATAGACAAGCTTAACTGCGAATTTTCGGCTCTTTCGGATAAGTTGGATTCCCTGGGAAATAGTTTGGGACTTTCTATCCACACGATGCATGAGGATATTTTTAATTCCATGCACCGTATATAAGAAGCTAAATTAGGAGGTAACCATGCTTAACGCACGTGATATATTAGAAACGATAACCATGATTCAAGACGAAAATCTTGACATCAGGACAATTACAATGGGCATTTCTCTGCTCGATTGTATAGACAGCGACATCGATATTGCCTGTCAAAAAGTGTATGACAAAATCACCCACTGTGCAAAAGACCTTGTGAAGGTGGGAGAAGATATTGAAAAAGAATATGGTGTTCCAATCATTAACAAACGTATTTCAGTAACACCTATTGCCATTATCTCCGCCGCATCCAAAGGAGATCCTGTCAAATTTGCGCTGACGCTCGAAAAAGCCGCTATTGCTTGCGGTGTAAACTTTATCGGCGGATATTCTGCTTTGGTGCAAAAAGGATTCAGCGCAGGCGATAAAGAACTGATTCTTTCTATTCCGGAAGCTTTAGCGGTAACCGACCATGTTTGCTCCTCTGTAAACATCGGCTCCACCAAAACAGGAATCAATCTGGACGCTTGCAAATTGATGGGCGAAATCGTCAAGCAAACGTCTGAAAGAACAGCCGACCGCGACTGTATCGGAAGTGCCAAACTTGTTGTGTTCTGCAATGCGCCGGAGGACAACCCTTTTATGGCAGGCGCTTTCCACGGAGTTGGCGAACCGGACTGTATTATAAATGTAGGGGTTTCAGGTCCCGGTGTGGTTCGTGCCGCACTGGCTAAAGCTCCTGATGCAGATATTACCGAAATTGCGGACATTATTAAAAAAATTGCCTTTAAAATTACCCGCATGGGTCAGCTGGTTGGTGTAGAAGCATCCAGAAGGCTTGGCGTTCCTTTCGGAATCGTTGACCTTTCTCTTGCTCCAACTCCTGCTGTTGGCGACTCGGTGGCGTATATTCTTGAAGAAATCGGACTTGAAAAGTGCGGTGCCCATGGTACGACCGCAACACTTGCGCTGCTCAATGACGCAGTCAAAAAAGGCGGTGTAATGGCGTCTTCCAAAGTCGGTGGACTTTCGGGTGCGTTTATTCCTGTAACCGAAGACGCGGGAATGATTGATGCTGCCCGCTGCGGATCCCTCTCTCTTGATAAACTTGAAGCGATGACCGCCGTTTGCTCCGTAGGACTTGACATGGTCGTGGTACCGGGTGACATCACGCCGGAAACGATTGCCGCAATTATTGCAGACGAAGCCGCAATCGGTATGGTCAACTTTAAAACCACAGCGGTAAGATTGATACCCGCTATCGGAAAAAACATAGGGGACGAGCTTGAATTTGGCGGTCTTTTAGGCAACGGACCTGTCATGAAAATCAACTATCATTCACCTGCCAAATTCATCAATCGGGGAGGCCAAATTCCCGCTCCTTTGCAAAGTCTAAAGAACTAAGTGATTTGTTCCAAAAAAACTTTTGTTTGAGGAAAACTATTTAACTATATTGCTATTGCCAAGCAAATAAAATGGGTATATTATTAGTAAAATAGAAAATTAACACAAAGTTCGATTTTTTGTGCACTTTTTATGAACACTTGTAATTTTGGATATGATGTGAAATTTCTTATTGATATTTATATTTTACAAACCGCATTCTTTTTTAATATTATTCTATCGGAGGGTCGGTCCATGATTAATGTCATAAATCAAATTATTGAAATTGATAAACTTGCTCAGCAAAGGATTGCCGACGCACACGACCAAAAAACCAACATCATCAAGGAACTTGAACAGCAAAAAAAAGAGCTTCATGATGAGTATGAAAAAACTGCAAAAGAAAAATTGCAGCACGTCAACGAAGTTGAACATGCTTTTGCTCAGGAAAAGATTGATGTTATTGTAAACAGCAAACAGCAAACAATCGACTCCCTTGAAAACAACTATGACCAAAACCATTTAAAATGGGAACAGGAGCTGTACAACAAAGTGCTTGGAATATAAGTTCTTCTGCTCTGTTTACAGGTATCTTTTCTATTTTAAATATGGAGGTTGACGATGTTGAACTTACTTTCAAACAACGCTATGCTCGCCAAAACACGAGCCATGTACGGTAAGCGACTTACGCTTGACGATTATAACGAGATGTTAAGAAAAAAATCGGTCAGTGAGATTGCCGCATACCTGAAAACTACTGCCAGTTATGGCGAAGCGCTTAGTAATATCAATGAAAACAGCATTCACCGCGGTCAACTTGAAATTGTTTTAAGACGCGAAATGTTTCATAAATACACAAAGCTTTGCAGATATGATAACACAAAAAACAATGATTTTTTCTTTTATTATATTCTCATGATGGAAGTAGAACAGATTCTCCGTTGTATTATGTTATTAAACGCGGGAAGCCCAGAAGATTTTATTACAGAACTTCCTTCTTTTTTGCTTGACCACGCAAGTTTTGACCTGCTCACCCTTGCAACCGTTCGGAGTTTTTCTGACTTAACCGATGTCTTGGAAGCCACTCCTTACAAAGATATTATTAAGCAATTTCCGCCCGACCAAAAAGGACTTATTGATTATACCGCTTGTGAAATTGCATTAATCACATATTGCTACAACCGTATTTTTAAGGCTATTGACAAAGGCTTTAAAAGCGCTGCCAAAAGAGAAATTGTCAATATCATTAAACTAAATATTGAGCTTGCTAATTTTTCCGCGGTTTTCAGACTAAAGATTTATTTCAAAAAATCCAACGAGGAAATCCAAAAGTTCCTTTTGCCGTTCCATTATAAGCTTACAAAACAAAAGCTTGCAGCTCTTTTGGAATCCGAAACAGTCGAGGACTTTTTAAAAGCATTTTATGAGCTGAGTTATGGGAAATTTATTAAAGATGCCGAGTATTCCTATATTGAAAAATATACCCACAGGCTGAAACACTTTTTCAATAAAAAACTGCTTCGTTTTTCAACAAATGCTCCCGCTGTCCTTTATGCGTTCGTGACACTCAATGAGATTGAAATTGAAAATATTACAAATATCATTGAAGGAATACGATATGGCGTTCCTGCAAACGATATTCAAAAATTGCTTATTATATAAGTTCTTCATAAAAAATAACAATGCAAAGGTGGTGTGCTGTTTATGTCGATAGAAAAGATGTCACTTGTTAACATCGTGGGAAGTTTATCCGAGCTTGACGATACACTCATTCGGTGTTGTGAAAGCGGCTATCTCCATCAAGAGTCCTCTATTGACTCAATCGATGGTTCAAGCGGTTTTATCGTCTTAAACGATTCAAATCCATTTTCCGGCACGCTAAGAAAACTTACCGATATCTCGATGGAAGTGTCGATTGATTTAAAGTTCAGTGACTTTTCTTCACTTGATATGGACTTCCCCCACATTCAAAAATTTGTGGAAGAAGTAGGGAATGAGTTATCCGATATTAACATCAAACGAAATACTCTGAAGGAAGAGATTTCACAGCTCAAGCTTTCCGCTATACAAATCCAGCATCTTGCAAATTTAAACGCCAGTTTTGATGATATATTATCTTTAAAACATACTAAAGTCCAATTTGGACGGCTTCCTGTTACCAGTTACCGAAAGTTTGAATACTATTACGGAAGCAAGCCGTTTATGTTCCTGCCACTTGACACGGACGAAGATTTTGAATGGGGACTCTATTTCTCCCCACCACAAAAAGCGCAGGAAATTGCAGATATTTTCGCTTCTTTATTATTTGAACCGATTCGTGTTCCGGACTTTGTTCACGGGACGCCGTCCGAATCACTGCAATATATTGCCGACCTACTAGTTAAAAGGAATCAGGAACTGGTGGAACTGGAAGCCAGATTCAATGAAATCAAGTCTTCTCGATTTGATGAAATCAACGTCATTTTTTCTAAGATTAAGTTTTCCTATGATATTTTTGAATTCAGAAAAAATGCTGCTATTTTAAATAACAAGTTCTATTTGGTAGGCTTTGTTCCTCATCAACATATTGATGAGTTCGAAAAGCTGTTCGACGATACACAAAGTGTTGTATGCGTTGATCACCCACCGGATTCGGATCCTCAAATCGCCCCTCCGGTCAAGCTAAAGAATAACCTGTTTTCACAACCGTTTGAAGGCTTTGTTGAAATGTATGGTCTTCCTTCTTATAAGGGATTTGATCCAACATTTCTTGTTTCCGCGACATATACCCTTTTATTTGGAATCATGTTTGGGGATTTAGGACAAGGACTCGTGATTTCACTGGTGGGATTCCTAATTTGGAAGCTCAAAAACATACCTTTGGGACGGATACTTACCCGCGTCGGGTTTTCCAGTGCATTTTTCGGGACAGTGTATGGATCAGTCTTTGGGTTTGAACACGTGTTGGACCCATTCTATAAGGCAGTATTCGGACTTGACTCGAAGCCGATAGAAGTCTTCCACTCAGAAACGACCAATTTACTTCTTTTGGGCGCAGTTGGTTTTGGCGCAGTTCTTATTATTTTATCTATTACGATAAACGTTATACTGGGATTCAAAGCAAAAGACACGGAACGAGCGATTTTTGGAGTCAACGGTCTGGCCGGACTGGTCTTTTATGTTTCTGCTATTGCCGCCGCAGTGTGTATGATACTGCTGAACATTAATGTGTTAAATCCGGTTTTTATTGGCGTGTTTATCGTGCTCCCCCTATTAGTTATGTTTTTCAGGGAGCCTCTCACGAAACTTTCCAAGAGATCTAAAGACATCAAACCAAAAGAAGGTATCGGCGGATTTATCATCGAAAACTTCTTTGAGCTTTTTGAGTTTGTTCTAAGTTACTTGACCAATACCATGTCATTTTTAAGGGTTGGAGGGTTTGTATTAAGCCATGCAGGTATGATGGCGGTAGTTATGACCCTTTCTGAGATGATTGGCGGTGTTGGAAGTCCGATTGTTGTTGTTATCGGAAACATATTCGTGCTGGGCATGGAAGGTTTAATTGTTGGCATCCAGGTTTTAAGACTGGAATTCTATGAGATTTTCAGCAGGTTTTACGATGGTGATGGAAAGCCTTTTACCCCTGCGAAAGTATCATATGAAATAAATAAAAAATAATAAAATTTTGGAGGATTTTTTTATGACTATTATGTACCTACTACCACTTCTTGTTGTTGCTTTATTGGCAATGCCTTTGGTTCCTATCTACAGAGGAGTTACCACAC
>JARBTU010000067.1 GCA_029240015.1 Oscillospiraceae bacterium
TGTCTTCGCCTGTTATTGTTGCTTTTAGTGTATAGGTTTTCTTAGCATCCAACATGAGCTTGTTTTTATCAAGCGTAATCTTTGTCGGTGGGGTTGGAGTCGCAGCCTCTACTTTAACCGTACAGGTAGCAGTCTTTCCACCGTCGGTTGTAGTCACTGTAATTTTCGCAGTTCCCACTGTTTTTGCTGTTACCAATCCTGATGCATCAACACTTGCAACAGAAGGGTTGCTTGAACTCCATGTAACACCCTTAATAGTTGCATTTCTTGGTGTAATGATTGCGTTCAATTGAGCTTTTTCTGATGTTTTAATATTTAAGGCATTCTTGTCTAAAGTCATTCCTTCAACCGGAATACTGGTTTGCTCATTTTGCAGTGTCAAATATAGATAGTCAACCTCCGCTAATCCGCTAGAATCAGAATCTCCGCTGATTGTAATGTTGTTAGAGCCCTTTTTGAGGTTCACAACAAGCCCTTTTCCTTTGGTTGTTGCCGTATAGTCATAACATGGCATCCAAATATCTTCGGCAATGCTAACTCCAGAGTGTTTTACCTTTTTTTGCTCTCCATTTACAGATATAATCTGTGAGCAAATGCCCGAAGTCGCACGAGAACTTCCAATTACCGACAAGAGGTACTGACCATCTGCCGGGGCAGTGACCGTGAACTCTAAGGAAGCTGTTGATGATACCCCTCCGACAGCAACTCCGCCAGAAGCACGTCTTCTCTCAATCGTAGCAGCCCCGCCTTTTAGGACTGCTTCTTCAGATTCGTATTTTCCGACTTTCACTTCCGGTGAACCGGAAGGTCCTTCGATAATCTTTCCGTAAGGAACAGGGTTTCCGAATACCGGAATATCGCCGTTCCAGCTGATTTTTTGAGCTCTTGCACTTCTATCCGGCCATCCTCCACCTGATTTTTGAAAAGCGTGATATATGAGCCACATTTCTTTTCCATCGGGAGAAGTCGTAATAGATGCATGCCCTGTTCCGTATGCTTGATCATTCGCATCAAGTGATTTTGTAAATAATGGTCCATCCGTGTATTTTGTCCATGCAGATTTTTGAGTCAAGTCCAGCGCTGCATCATCTGCAGTGAGCATGCCTAAACAATACCAGTCATTGGCACTATGGCAAGCAGAATAAACAATATATGCTTTTCCATTTCGTTGAATTATTTGCGGCCCTTCATTTACAAGTATATCTGACGAATTTTCGAGTGCACCCTTTCTTTCCCACTTTTGATCCGGCTCACAAATTAACGTCCTATCGCCTTTTATAGTCCAAGGATTGAGCATTTCTGCAATATAAAGGTTTTGCTGTCCATCTGTGTCACCTTTCCATCCCGACCAAATAAAATAGTTCTTCCCGTTCTTGCTCTGCAGAACGGTTCCGTCTATTGCCCACTTATCTTGCGCAGAGTCTATATCCCAATTTTCTGTGGTTTCATTATACTTTGTCGGAGCAATTTTGCCCTTCATCACATAAGGAGCTTGCGCGTTTGTTGGATCAGTACACTCCAGTACATACATTCTGTGGTTTGCGTTGTTAATATCGTCCGCGGCAACATAAATATACCAGTTTCCATCCACAAAATGCATTTCAGGTGCCCAGTATTCTTTTGAATACATTCCTGTTTCAGGTGCCGTATAAACAGTCACTCTCGGTGCAGCTTCAATATCTTGAGTCCTTTTTGCTTTAGAAACGGTAACGCCTGTGTTAAAGTCATGACGGCAGTAGTAATACCATCCGTACTGATACACAATAAACGGATCCGGTGAACCGCCTGCCGAGCCAGGAATAATAATTGGATTCGCAATAGCCGATGAAGTTACTTTTACTTTCACAGAAACGGAAGCATTATTTTCCGTTAGTTTTCCTGTGGCAACAAACTCTCCTGCAAAAGCATAAGAATCTGGAGAAACACTGTTCCACTGAACCGTCATACTTCTCTTTCCGCCGTTTGCTGTGATTTTTTGAGGAAGAGTCGGTTTTTTGCCTATCACAGTAGTGATGTCTGCAACCGGATCAACGGTAACCGCTCCTTTAGGCTCAACTGTCACATTGAACTCTTTTGTCGCCGTTTTTTGTGCTCTTTCAACCGTTGCTGTCAATGTTACATTGGTTGCCTGTGTTACTGTCGATACTTTTCCGCTGGTTGATATCACAGCAGGGGTGCTTGATGCCCATGTAATATTAGCGCCGCTGGCAACAATATCACTATTTTGCATCAATGCCAAGTCATCAGTTACACCAGTTAGGCTTGTCAACCCGTTGAACTTCGCCAAATCAAGGGATGTGGCAGTTTGATTCACAAGGCTTTGTAAGCCCTCCTGCGTCATGTCAGCAATCTCTGTTTGGGTAAGTTCCCGATTATAGATTCTGAAATCATCAATATATCCGTTAAAATCAGGGTCTACTGCGAATTGAGAACGTCCGATTAGCGCATTAGTAACATATCCTAAGTCCGCTACTTTCTTGTTGGTTGCTCCTTGTCCGAGCAATGTTCCATTCTCATAAATTTTCAACATGCCGTTATTCGCTTCTGTATAGCTTACAACCAAATGCTTCCATGTTCCCATCTGAAAAGTTGCACTGGAAGCTTGGATTCTTGCAGCATTGTTATTCACTCTTAATGCGCTTGCATGATAAAGTCCGTTGCTGTTGAGCGGCGCAAAAAGATTGATAAAGTTTTCCGCATTGGAACCAATGCTCCATGCAAGTTGATTTGGTGTTGCTGCCTGAGGATTAATCCATATAGATACCGTTAAGTTTGTGTATCCATATACAATATCCTTTGGCATATGTACATATCCGCCCTTCAACCGAAGCGCATCACCAAATACACCGTTTTCACTTGTTTCCACTGTTCCAAAAATTTTTCCGTCTTTTCCACTTCCACTGGAATCGGTGGCATTTAAGGCTCCATCAAACGAATAATGAAGCGTAAGTCCATCCTCTTGCCCTGTTGTCTGTGCATAAGCAGACAAACCTGAAAAAGCAGAAAATGCAATAGCCAAAGACAATACCGTTGATTGTATTTTTCGCCATTTAATACCCATAACAACTCTCCTCTTTTTAAAGATAGTTTAATAAAATACATACTTAATTTCATTATATGAGCTATGGATAATATGTCAAATAGTATAATGTTATAATTTATATAACATTATACTTATATAAACTATATAAAAAAACAGCACATAAGGAGTCTCTCAAACTCCTTATGTGCTGTTGCTGTTAAATTTATTTTATAAATGCTAAAAACTATTCGTATCTCATAATATGACTTTTCTCTACTTTTGCATAAATCAAGGGGGATTCGCTTGGTTTGTTTCCGCTAATTGTAAGCGCAGAAAGATATTTCTCTGCCGCGTTGTCGAACAACTCTTCGGATTGGGTATAAAACACCGCTACAGTTTCTCCTTCTTTTACATAGTCACCTGTTTTTTTCTTCATATCAATCCCTGCAGAATAATCAATTTCGCTGTCTTTTGTATCTCTTCCCGCTCCCAGCATCACAGAACTGATCCCTACCGCTTCTGTATCCATTTTTGTAATATATCCGCTTTTCGGAGAGATCACCTCTTTACAGACTCTCGCCACAGTGAACCCTGAAGGTTCCCGAATCATTTGTGCATCTCCACCCTGCTCTGTAACAATTTCACACAATTTTTCAAAGGCAGAACCGCTGGATAAAGTCTCTTCAACGAGCGAAGTACAGAAATCAGCATCCCCTCTTCCTGCAAGCACGAGCATTTCAACGGCAAGAGCAACACACATTTGGGTCAAATCCTTGGGGCCTGCCCCCTTTAGTATTTGAACTGCTTCCACCACTTCGAGAGAATTTCCGATTTTATTGCCCAGCGGGATATCCATGTTTGTAATGAGCGCGGACACTTTCTTCCCTGCGCCATAACCAATATCCACCATAATCTGCGCCAATTTGATGGAATCTTCAATCGACTTCATAAAAGCGCCCGAGCCTGTTTTCACATCAAGTAGTATGCCGTCCGCCCCCGAAGCCAGCTTCTTGCTCATAATGCTTGATGCAATCAGTGGAATGCTGTCTACGGTCGCCGTTACATCGCGCAATGCATATAATTTTTTATCCGCAGGAGCTAAATTGCTCGTCCCTCCTGCAATGCAAGCACCCACTTTGTTAACCGCTTCAATAAATCTTTGGATAGATAAACAAGTGTCAAATCCTTTTATCGATTCCAGCTTGTCAATTGTCCCGCCTGTGAACCCAAGCCCTTTCCCTGACATTTTGGCCACTTTTACCCCACAGGCGGCGACAATAGGTGTAACAATGAGCGTGGTTTTATCCCCCACTCCCCCTGTACTGTGTTTGTCAACCTTTATGCCCTGTATTTCGGACAAATCAACCTTTTCTCCTGAGTTTGCCATACATTTTGTAAGATTAATCGTTTCGGAAAGTGTCATTCCATTAAAATAAATTGCCATCAAAAGGGCAGACATTTGGTAATCGGGAATCTCCTCGCGGGTAAAACCCATAAAGGCAAATTCTATTTCATCGAGGGTTAGTTCATACCCGATTTTTTTCTTGGCTATGATGTCATACATTCTCATATTCTCACCGCCTTATGTTTTATCACAAGTTAAGCTTGAAAATAACTGTTCTTCAGAAAATTGCATCAAAACCTCGGTGTATTTTTTTAGCGCTGTAGGCAAGGAGTATTGCTTTTGAATCTGCTCTTTGGTAACCCACACAAACTCTTCGCTTCTTTCCGCTTGCTTTGAAATTATTAAATATCCGATCATATGCCATTCCATATGGGTAAAGATGTGCTTTGCTTTTTTTAGTGTGAACATTTTATTGCACACAATTCCCAGTTTTTCAAGTTCGTCTTTGCACTCATCAGCTGTTAAATGTCCGTCAAAAATCGGGTACTCCCAAAGGTTAGACAGCAACCGCTCGTTTAATCTTTGTCTTATTGCATAACTTCCGTTATGCTCTATAATCAAAACTGTTTTTGTCTCGACCTTTCTTGCCGTTTTTGCCTTCTTTGTTGGTAACTGCTCCGCAATACCCTGCTCAAATCCTTTGCACAATGATTGGACAGGGCATTCTCCACACTTGGGTGCTCCGTTTGGAACACAAACCGTTGCTCCCAACTCCATTAGTGCTTGATTAAAATCTCCCATTCGCTCTGCTGGTAACAGATCATACACCAACTGTCCTATCTGTTTCTTGACGTTTACATCTGTGATGTCTCCCCTATCGGCGGTTATACGAGCAATCACTCGCAGCACGTTTCCGTCTACTGCGGTGGCTTTTTTGCCGAATGCAATAGATGAAATCGCTCCCGAAGAATAAGGCCCTATCCCGGGGAGGGTCTTTAACTGCTCAATATCAGACGGGATTTGTCCTCCAAAGTCCTTCACAATGACATTGGCGGCTTTTTTTAGATTGAGCGCCCGGCTATAATAGCCCAATCCCTCCCAAAGCTTTAACAGCTTGTCTTCCGAAACTTCCGCAAGAGCCTGAACAGTCGGAAGGTCGCCTATAAACCTTTCAAAATACGGCTTCACCGTATCCACTCTGGTCTGTTGAAGCATAATTTCAGATATCCATACCCGATAAGGCGTCGGCTCATCCCGCCAAGGCAAAACGCGTGCATTACAATCATACCAGCCCAAAAGCATTTCTGCAAAATGTTCCATTCTCTTACTTCCTGTGTGTTATTTATAATAGCTTATTTTTATATTATAATACTCTTGTTTTAAAAGCAAGGCTTTTGTCATAAAGCAAAATCCAGACTTACCAGAAATTCATTGCAAACCAATCAGATTAATAGTAAAATAATATTGATTGATAAATAATTGGAGGAAATATGGATTTTAAAAAGAATGAAATTTATGAGGTAGATATTATTGATATCTCCAGTGACGGAAGCGGAATTGTAAAACTTGATGGATATACAGTTTTCGTTCCATCAGCGGCTGTCGGGGATCACTTACAGATTAGGCTTGTAAAAGTTCTCAAAAATTATGGTTTCGGAAAGATTGAACAGATAATATCACCATCTAACGATAGGATCAAACAGGATTGTCCTGTTTTTGAGCAATGCGGCGGCTGCAGCCTTCGGCATATAAGTTATGAAAGCGAGCTCTTAATCAAACAAAAAATAGTGCAGGACGCTTTTGAACGAATCGGTGATGTTCATATTAAGCATGAACCGATTCTTCCAAGTGAAAGAATCAATTTTTATCGGAATAAGGCACAATATCCTTTTGGAACAGATCCCGATGGAAAGGTTATTGCAGGTTTCTTTGCAAAAAGAAGCCACCGTGTTATTGAATCGGAAAACTGTTTTCTGCAACCTGAAATTTTTGGTGAAATCTTAAAATCTGTTTTAAAGTTTGCGAATGATTATCACATTCCTGCTTATAACGAAGTAACCGGAAAAGGGATTTTGAGAAACCTTTATATCAGACAAGCACAGAAAACAGAAGAAATTATGGTTTGCATTGTTTCCACTCAAAAAGATATTGCCAATATTGATGTTTTGGTTGGTTTACTTCGCGAGCGATTCCCTAAAATAGTAAGCATTTATATCAATATAAATAATCAGAATACAAACGTGATTTTAGGCGAAAAATATTATAAACTGTTTGGAAAAGATAATATAACCGATGTAATGTGTGGTATAGAAGTTGAACTTTCTCCTCCGTCATTTTATCAGGTTAACAAAAATCAAGCCGAAAGACTTTACGGAATCGCTAAAGAGTTTGCAGATTTTTCGGGTGATGAGGTTTTGCTGGATTTCTTCTGTGGCGTCGGAACAATTGGTCTTAGTATGGCAAGTGAAGTTAAAAAACTTATTGGTGTGGAAATTATACCACAAGCAGTAGAGAATGCCACAAAAAATGCTAAAAAAAATTGTATCGAAAACGCTGAGTTCTTTTGTGCTGACGCCAAAGATGCCGCACGCAAATTGCTGGATTCCCATATCGACCCTGACATCGTTCTAGTCGACCCCCCAAGAAAAGGTTGTGATGATAACCTTATTGAAAGTATTGCTAAAATGGCTCCCCAAAAAATTATTATGGTTTCCTGCAACCCCGCCACGGCGGCACGCGATGCAAACGCGTTGGAGCAAAAGGGTTATCAAGTAAAGAGGGTACGCGCAGTAGACATGTTCCCCCGAACAATGCACGTGGAGACGGTAGTTTTACTGGCAAAACAATAATTCATGGCGTTACATTGGCTCTATAGAGCTTCTTTTAAATTTTCAAAGAAAGGGTAATGAAAACTTCACACTTTTCATTACACAAGGTGTGGTTATTATGTGGAATGCACAACTGTGCTTAGGTACAGACAGTGAGTTTGGCGCTCCTGTTGATGAACAGATAAGGCTTTTTAAAAAAACGGGATTTGACGGATTTTTTACCGATTGGAGCAGGGACGCTCTCGTCAGAGAATGGAAAGAGCTTGCAGACGAGATCGGTATAGTTTATCAGTCAATACACGCTCCTTTTGGCAATGCCGCCAAAATGTGGGAAGAAGACGCAGATGATGCCGTTGATGAACTGTTAGCGTGTTTAAATGATTGTGAAGAAAACTCAATTCCGATAATGATTGTTCATCCGTTTATTGGTTTTGAAAGCCATACTCCGACACAAGAAGGTATAAAAAATTACGGAAAGCTTGTTGAAGCAGCAGATAAGAAAAATGTAAAAATTGCAATTGAAAATGTGGAGGGAGAGGAATATCTTGCCGCTTTGATGAAAGCGTTTAAAAGTTATGATTGCGTAGGTTTCTGCTGGGATACGGGACACGAAATGTGCTATAATCATTCTGCCGATATGCTAAACCTTTACGGAGAAAAGCTTATATGCACACACATAAATGACAATCTGGGCATAAAAGACCACAGCGGTAAAATCACATGGCGTGACGATTTGCACCTACTTCCTTTTGACGGCATCGCTGACTGGAATAATATTACCAAAAGATTAAATGACCATAATTATACCGATTTTCTGACATTTGAATTAAATAAAAAAAGCAAACCAGGACGCATGGAAAATGATCTTTATGACAAAATGCCGCTTGAGGAATACATAACGGAAGCCTACAAAAGAGCCTGCCGTGTTACGGCACTGAAATTACGGGATAAAAATTGAGTCATTCAAACTTGCGGTTGAATTGTT
>JARBTU010000068.1 GCA_029240015.1 Oscillospiraceae bacterium
GCCATTGCTTTTACAAGCTCAGGATTGTAATAAAGGAACATAGGGATGGATGGATAGCTTACGTCAACGGTTGCAGCACAACCGTTGCTGAAGCATTCTTTGGAAATGTACAGCGCATCCCCGTTTGTGTCCAAAATAAGCTTATGAGCTGCAACAACCTGACGATAAGAAAGCTCAAGAAGCTGAGCATATTGTTCGCCGCCAGAAACTGTAGCCTTTAAATAAAGATCATCGGAAAAAGTATCGCATTTTGCAACAAGCACATCATATTCACCAAATGCTTTTGCGATAGCCTGCTCAATTGTTTCGCCGTCTTTTCTCCAGTAAGCTTTTAGTTTTTCTCCGAAATAAACCATAGAGTCTATATCATCATATGCAAATGCAAATAAAGAACTTGTTTCACTGTCAGTGTCAAATGAGGCATCAGCGCAAACAAAATTCATAGAATCGTCATCCGCTTTTTTGATAACGGAAACATTGCTGTCTGCTGCTTTAACTGAAAGATAAAAATACCCCCAGTCAATCCTCAAATCGTCGCCCGCTTTTTCAAGAACAGGTTGACCAACGCTTCCCATTTTTACGGTTTTAATACCAGAAGCAACATCAACCGTATCGGTAACAACTTCCATCTGTCCTTTTAAGTCCAGACAAATTTCTTCAGAAACCTTTATAGAAGCCTTTACTGAATGTTTTTTTCCGTCAAGGCTTTTAGCGGTTAGTTTTAAATATGTAATTGGTCTTGAAAAAAGATATAAATCCTGTGGCAGAACCGGTGTGGTAAAACGAGCGGTAAGTACAACGCCTGCTCCTTCAAAAGTATAGGTTGTTGAGAGCGCGTTCACACTTAAATCTGTTTGTTTTAAAGCAGGAAGATCTTCTTGTTTTGCATCTCCCATGAAGCAATAAGAAACTCCGTCGATCTCAGCAGTTCCAACCATTGTGTTTGGCTTGCCTGTCCAATGTTTTGTGACATCGTCAGTAAGCTTGTCAGCCATCGACCATACACTGAAGTAAGGGTCAACTGTGATAAGAGGGACTGCCGGTGGTCTTAATTTCATTCTGGTTACCTCCACTGAAAGTGTTAACATGTAAATTTTCACTTATAGTTATTGACATTAACTTATTTGTAATATACTATTAAATATATAAACTTTACATAGCAAATACAATTAGGATTGTGAGGAATATGATTTTGAGAGAAGAAATAAAATGCTTTTTGCATCATGACATTGACGAGCCTTTCTTTGTTGAAATGACAGGGATATCCTATTGCGATGGAAGCTATTGTATTGAGAGAAAAAAATCGGATCTTTATGTTTTTGAGTATATTTTGAAAGGAACAGGCAAAATAATAGTTGGTTCAAAGGAGTATACCGCTTCGGAGGGCGACATATATATTATACATAAAGACAGTAATCACAAGTATTTTTCTGATGATAAAAACCCTTGGACAAAAGTGTTCTTTAATGTAAAGGGGGAGTTGGTTACGAATTTGCTGAGGGCGTATGAGCTTGAAAACAGAGTGGTTATTGAAAACTGTAACCTCTGCTCCCTTTTTATGGATTTCTATCATATCTCGAAATCGGAAAATGATATTGATAAAATTAAAAAGCTCTGCGCGCTGAAGCTTCATGAAATTATTCAGGAGATATATGAAAATAACAAAACTGCACCTGAAATTCCAAGCGAAGCGCTGGCTTTAAAGCAGTATTTAGACAATAACGTAGAAAAAACAATTACAATTGAAGAACTTTCCTCCATTATATATCGTTCAAAAGATTATACTATTAAATTGTTTAAAAAAGAGTTCGGGCAAACACCATATACCTATTTGATTCACAAAAAGATGGAAGTGGCAAAGTATCTGCTTAAAAGTACGACTCTTTCGATCAAGCAGATTGCGTTTAATTTGGATTATGATGATCAGCATTATTTTTCAAACATTTTCAAAAAAGTTATTGGGGTCTCGCCGAAAAAATATCGTGAAAACCATCATAAATTTCTATCCAGACCATGATATTTATTGGCAGTGCTTATTTAAAACAGGGAACTGTTGGAAGATTGTTATTTCCATGTTTATTTAATTGACTTGATTTGTTTATCAGAGTATACTGAAATTATATTTTTTGTTTAAAATGAATTAATCAGATGACAGTCTCAACTTTATTTCTATGATATTTTTACTAGTTTATCCTTTCTAAGCAAGTCGTTATTTGTCGGTTTTTGCATATAGAAATTTTATGTAAATGTTATCATAATGGACTTACCATAGTTGCAATTTAATTTTAATGAGACATGTCGTGAAATGTTGAATGAACCAAAAGGGGCTTGCTACAGCTGTTTTCTCTGGGAAACGGTCTGTTTGACCGCTATTTATTTTGTATATAGAATGAGGTAAGAGTTCATCTTATTGATGTGAAAATAATATGTAAAAAATAAGTGAATTTTAAGCAAAGATAATATGTACAAAATATTTGTTCCAAAATAGTGAATATTAATGAAAATAGTGCATTTTGTTGACTTTTAGCGGGGTAAACATTATAATAATTTAGCACAATGAAATAGTATGCTATGTCGAAATTTGTTAAGAAAGTAAATTTTTATTTTCGATAGAATATATACACTAATTTAAATGGGAGAATTAAGCAATGTCACAAAGTAAAAATCATAACAGAAGCGTTGTAGGGTCTTTCTGCTGCGAGCTGAAAGAGCTTGTTTATAAAAAGATTTCAGACTTAAGCGTGGAAGCATGGGTAACACCTGAGCCGGTAATTTTTGACCAAAAGACAACAGGTGTATATAAAAAAGTTGAACAAGGCGCTTCATGGGGAAATCTTTGGGATTGCGCATGGATGCACGTAACCGGAAAAGTTCCTTCCGAAGGAAAAGGCAAGAGAGTTGTATTAAGAGTTGATGTTTCAGGAGAAGGATGTGTATTTGACCTTGAAGGGAATCCTGTAAGAGGTATTACTACTTATGCATCTGATTTTGAAATGGAACATGGTATGCCTGTAAAAAGAGTGATTGATGTCACGAATTGCTCAAGTGGAGAAGAAGACATCGATTTGTGGATTGATGCGGCATGCAATGACTTGTTCGGACGCTTGCGAGACAGTGGTAAATTGATGTTGGCTGAGATCTGTACTTGTGACGAAGAATTAAGACAGCTTTATTATGACTTTAAGTTCCTTTTAATGCTTTGTGAAAATTTGGACGATAATTCTACCATTAGAAATCAAATTGAATATACATTATATCATGTGGCGAGAGCTTTCGGTGAATGGAACCCGGAAAAGATTGCCTCAGCAAGACAACAGCTTGCATATCACTTAAACATGAAAAACGAAGACCAGTCCTTTTTAATGTCTGCTGTTGGACATGCACATATTGACCTTGCGTGGTTGTGGCCTATTCGTGAAACAAAACGCAAAGGGATCAGAACTTTTGCAACAGCACTTAGAATGATGGAGAAATATCCTGATTACATATTTGGCGCAAGCCAGCCTCAGCTTTATGACTGGGTGAAACAAGACCAGCCGGGGCTTTTTGAAGAGATTAAACAAAGAGTTGAAGACGGACGATGGGAATGTCAGGGTGCTATGTGGGTTGAACCTGATACAAACGTATCCGGCGGTGAAGCGTTGGTAAGACAAGTGCTTTACGGCAAAAAATTCTTTAAAGAGGAATTTGATAAGGAAATCAGACAGCTTTGGTTGCCTGACGTTTTTGGGTATTCGGCTGCCTTGCCTCAAATTCTCAAAAAATCCGATGTTCCTTATTTCATGACCATAAAACTTTCATGGAACGAACATAACAAGTTCCCTCACAATACATTTATATGGCAGGGAATCGACGGATCTGAAGTGTTAGCACACATGCCACCTGAGGACACTTATAATAGTGGTGCAATGCCTAAATCTCTTAAAAATGCGGAAAGAGAGTTTAAAGATAAAGATGTAAGCAACGAAGCGTTGTTACTATTCGGAATCGGTGACGGAGGCGGAGGACCAAGCACAGACCATCTTGAATACCTCAAAAGAGAAAAGTCCATTGCAGGGCTTCCTCCGGTAAAACAGGAACATTCTATTGCGTTTTTTGATAGGATAAATAAAGACAGAGATAAATACAGCAAATGGTGCGGCGAACTCTACCTTGAAAAACATCAAGGAACTTATACTACTCAGGCAGACAATAAAAAGTATAACCGTCTTCTTGAATTGTCATTAAGAGATTGTGAGTTTAGTTGTTCAATGGCAAGTATTCTTGCTGAATTTGATTATCCTCAGGATGAGATTGAAACTATTTGGAAAGAAGTTCTTTTATATCAGTTCCATGATATTCTTCCGGGCTCAAGTATTAAACGTGTGTATGATGAATCGGTTGAAAGATATAAAATTATGTATGAACAAGTGCTTGAAATTACCAACAAAGCAAATCAAGTGCTTGCCAACAAATTAAACATTGGTGAAAACCAAACTGCATTGTTCAACACTTTACCATGGGAAAGAACAGAGACAGTTGAGATTAACGGTGAGTTAAAACAGGTTATCATTCCTGCTTATGGTTATAAAGTAGTTGATAATAACAGCGAAAACAAGAAGCAAGAGAGCGTTTTGGTAGAGAAAAATATTCTTGAAAATGAATATCTAAAAGCTGAATTTAATCAAGATGGAACGATTAAGTCTATTTTTGATAAACAAGCTGAGAGAGAAATTTTAAATCAATCAAAAACACTGAACAACCTCGTAATTTATGAAGACAAAGGTGATTGCTGGGACATTCCGTTTATTTATATGGATAAGGCACCTGAATCACTTAAAGTTGTAGGCTGTGAAGTGGTAAGCAATAGCGAAAGTAAAAAAATTGAGTTTACATATGAGTACAACAAGTCAAAAGTTGTACAAAAGATTTCATTGCCGGAAGGCTCCAAGAAACTCGTGTTTGATGTAGATGCAGACTGGCAGGAAACATTTAAAATGTTAAGAGGTCTATATCCTATTGATGTTCAGACCGATTATGCGTCTTGCAATATCCAGTTTGGTCATTTAACGAGACCCACTCATCAAAATACAAGCTGGGATTATGCCAAAATTGAAGTTTGTGCCCACAAGTGGGTTGACTTATCGGAAAAGAATTATGGTGTAGCTATCATCAATGATTCAAAGTACGGATATAACGTTTGGGACAATGTGCTAAACATCGATTTGCTGAGAAGTCAAATGTATCCGGGTGTTGATGCAGACAAAGGTCAGCATAGTTTTTCTTATGAGCTTTTTGTACATGATGGTGACTTGCTCAAAGTCAACGAAGAAGCTTACAAGTTCAATATAGCACCATTAGCAGTAAAAGGAAGCGCAAAAGAAGCTTCTGATGTTACGGAGCAGAGCTTGATTCAAGTATCCAGCAAAAATGTGGTTTTGGAAGCATTAAAATTAGCAGAAGATAAATCCGGCTATATTTTAAGACTATATGAATGCGACGGACAAAGAACCAAAGCAAATATTAGTTTTAAAGGTGCAAAATCAGCAGAACTTACAAACATGATCGAAAGAACGGAAGAAGAACTTCCTGTTGTTGATGAGGCGTTTAGCGTATCATTTAAACCTTTCGAGATTCAAACCATTAAAGTGAAATTTTAAGCTTTAAACGGCTTATCATTTTATGTATAATTTTTTATTAAGAGAAACGGGGGCACAGTAAAAAATGTTTAAAGATTTCTTTAGTAATCTGACAGCACAAAAGAAAAATATTCTTTTTCTTGTTGTGGAAGTAGTTGTTGTTCTTGCGATTGTAATAGGAGCAACTCTAGGCGTATTTTTTAGCGCGAATGGGGATGACTCTGGTAAGGTTGTTTCTTCATCTTCTTCAACGGCGTCAACTGGAAGCATCAGCAGCCTGGATGGGCTAAATTCGGACCTAACCTCTGATGGGTTGTCCTCCACAGAAAGCAGTTCGACTGACAGCAATATTTTGACACCGGTAAGTTCAGACAGCAATGTTACAGACCCTGGGACCACTGATCCCGGAACCACAGATCCGAATTCTGGTCTGGAAAACGTAATGACATGGTCCGACAATCAGTTCTTGCCAAACTTGGCGAATGAACCTGCAGCCGTTATGGACTACATTGATCAAAGCGCAATAGCGAAAGCAAAATATGCGAATGAAGAACTGTTAATGTTTACGTCGCTAAAAGGAATTGTAAACAGAAGCAAACCTCGTATATATACGGCAGATACAGATCCTGCTAAAGGCTATAACACATGGCTTGAAAAACTTAAAATAAAACTAAATAAAGTAAGCGATCCGTACACATTGATAAAAAAATACAGATCAGAGATTAAAGGTATTGTTATTTATGATGATACAGATAAGCGTACATTCAGCACCATCAACCTTGCAACAACCATAGCTGGTGTTGAAAATGCTATAATCGTAAGCCCTAAATTAGTAAGTACAGTTCAGAAAAAATTTAACCTCCCAGTTATTAAAGACTTGAGAAAAGAAAAATTCAAAGATAAATGGGAAATTTACAATTACCAATTTGAACATTATGCAAACAAAACAACCAACAGAGTTATCGTGGGACTTAACCCTGAAACGATGTTTGGTCAAATTCGTGACTATGCGATTGCTATCAAAGCAAATGTAATTTATTTGGACCCAGCTGCGAACAAAGACATTGAAATTCTTGATAAATTCTTCCTCCGTATGCCTGCTGGCAAATCCTCTTATTTGGGTTGGTGGACACAGGAAAATGACGGTGTAAACTATGGTTCAGCGTTTGGCGTGGTAACCATTGCTTCAGACTGGTGTTCAAATGCAAGTGTATACGCCGGTGCGAAAAGCATTAACATAACACCGCAAGCAGTTTCTAAAAAACCAAAGCTTGAAAATAAAATATATGTTTCGCTTATCATGGCTGACGGAGATAACCTCCAGTACATGGAAGGCAAGCTAAGAGAAATTTGGATTCAACCGGAGAGAGGGGATTTCCCACTAACATGGACAATGTCTCCTCCTATGCTTGACATATATAAACCGATTCTTAACTATTACAATAAAACAAAAACAGCAAATGATACCTTTGTTTCAGGACCTTCCGCTTATGGATATTTCTATCCTAAATACTGGGCAAGAACAGAAGACTCCACGAAAAACTTTGCAGAGTTCTTACGTCGTTCAGATGATAACTATATGAAAAAATTAGGATTCAGATCCATTACTGTTTGGAACTGGGAGTCCGGAGCAATGGGCACTAACCTAATGAAAGTTTATGCAGATAACATGCCTTCTTTATATGGTATTTCCCAACAAGAAAATATGAATCCTGCCGCTACACTATTTAACAAAGATTTCTTGGTTATGAAACTTGATGGTTCGTACTGTGGTGAAATCTATCAAATGGAACAAATTATTGCGGGTAAGATTGATGAATACAACAAAGCAAAAGGTTCAAAACCTGTGTTTGTAACACTTCAGGGAGTGCCGTGGGGAATATTTGGCAAACTTAGCAGTTATGAAGGAATTATTGATTATGCTGAATCACTAAGTGGTGATGTAGAATTTATAAACCTTGATCAACTTTACCAATTAAAGACCGAATATATGTCTAAGTAAGGAGGAATGAAGATGAATTTTTCTTTAATAAAGAAAGTCGTTGCCGGCATGATGTCCGCAGTTATTTTGTCTACCAGCCTTGTGGTTACAATCAGTGCAGCGCCTTCTAATATTTTAATTACGCCCGATACTGAAATAGAAAAGGGCTACATTAGCACTATGGGCGGAGCAATCAGCACAGTTGAAGGTAAAAAAATCAGATATACCGACCAGACTTCGTATGTAGTATATAAAATCCCTTTAAATAAAAGTGCTACGAAAGCAAATCTTGTTATTGAAGTATCTCAAAACTATGTTAT